>CBIMJO010000400.1:0-7859 GCA_966244135.1 uncultured Actinocrispum sp.
AATCCCGCCTACAGCGCGAACAGCAAGGACACGCCCGTACCGATCGGCACCGGTGGCGCGAACGGCACCATCGTCGGCGATCAGACCGCGGAGTTCGAACGACAGGTGGACGCCTTCCCGTTGCTGGACAGCGTGCGCCGCTGGATCGCGCCCTTCGACGGGACCGTCAAGATCGCCGGTGCGGTGCGGCTCGCCGACGACGCCGGGACCGACCAGAAGGCCGATGGAGTCCGCGTCGCCGTGCAGCACGAGAACAGCGAGCTGTGGTCGCAGCGCATCATGCCGAACGACCACGCCCAGTACACACCGTCCGGAGTGGACGCTGTTCAGGTGCGCCGGGGCGAACGGCTCTACTTCCGGGTCCAGTCCGTGCTGGACGGCAAGTTCGACCAGGTCAGCTGGGACCCGGACGTCACCTACACGAGCATCCCGGCCGGGACCGACGTGAACGGCCTGGACAACAACCGCTACCTCGCCTCACGCGACTTCACCCTCGGCGGCCGTCCGTCCACAGTGACCGCTCCGGTGACCGGCACCCTGCACCTGTCCGGTGACGTGTCCAAGGTCGGGCCGACCACCGACGACGTCGCAGTCGTGATCACGCGCAACGGTACGGACGTGTTCACCGGCACCCTGCCCGCCGCCGCGGGCGGGACTGTGCCGGTCAACCTGGACATCCCGGTGTCCGTCAATGACACGCTGTCGTGGCGGCTGCGGGTCGACTCACCGATCGACGCCGGGGCGCTGCACTGGGTGCCGTCGGCGTTCTACACCGCGGTGGACGGGGGAGTGCCGGTCGTCGACCAGAACGGCAACCCCACGATGACCATCAGCCCGCCGTACGACCTGGACATGTACCCGGTCAGCACGCTGACGACGCCGCAGGGTTCCTACACCGTGCCCCGCTCGGGCGAGCTGACTGTGCAGCCGGAGCTCACCTTCGACGGCCAGGCGCCGGACACCCGGGTGGTGTTCACGGTCAAACGCCGGGGCGCGTTGCTGGCCAAGAAGGCCATCGACATCGTCGGCGGCCACGCTCCCGACCCGGAGTCGTTGCGCCTCACGGTGAACGCGAACGAAGGCGACGAGCTGTTCTTCGACTTCTCCACTTTGGACACCACGGTGCCCGCGCACCTGACCACGCAGTCGGCGTCGGTCAGCACCGACGGGACGACGTTCACGCCGGTGCCCAGCGATCTGCACGCCTCGGCGGAACAGGGCGCCTTCGCGCAGCCCTACCGCGGCTGGGCCGCGATCGGCTACCAGGGCAACCGGGACCGCGCCACCGCCCCGATCAACCAGGCCGACCTGGTCATCGACCAGAACTACCGCAACCGGATCCCGGCCGCCCCCAAGGAATCCGACGTTCCCGGCTTCCAGGGCCGGGTCACGCCGCCGAACGCGGTCGTGCTGGCGCCGCAACCGGCGCTGGACCGCTGGGGCAGCAACGACGGCAACACCTGGGTCGCAGGCAACGGGGCCGCCAGCTCGCGGCTGGGCACCGACCGGATCGATGTGGCCCGCGACTCCGACATCGCCGGTGCGACCGGCGTGCCCAGGGTGGCCGACAGCACGCAGATATCCACCACGTTCGGCGCGAGCCTGCCGGGCGTGCCGATCGGCGCCGGGGCGAGCCTGGCCAAGGGCAGCAGCACCGGCGAAGTGGACTTCATCGACCTCAACGGCGACGGGTTCCCCGACGTGGCCGGCTCGGCCGGGATCCAGTACTCGGACATGACCGGCGGCCTGGGCGCCACCCGCGGCACGCTCGGCACCGCCAACGTCCGTGAGGGCGACTCCAAGGCGTTCACCGCGTCGGCCAACGCCGGTAGCCCGGCCCGAACGGAATCCAACGCCCGCGGACTGGCCGCGCCGTCCGCCGACAAACCCGCCACCACGGCCCAGAACGGCAGTGAGATGCCCAGCCTGGGGATCGGCGGCAGCACCGGGGGCGGTGAGTCCGCCGCCACGTTCGACCTGCTGGACATCAACGGGGACGCCCTGCCCGACCGCGTCTACGACAACGGCACGGCCGCGCTCAACCTCGGTTACCGCTTCGCCGCGCCCGAACCCTGGCCCGGCGGCCCGCTCTCCGACGCCAGTACCCGCAACTCGGCGGTCAACCTGGGCTTCAACACCGACTTCTACGGTCTCGCGGGCGGCGTGTCGGCGGCCACCGGGTCGGCGCGGACGAAGGCCGGCCTGATCGACGTGACCGGCGACGGCCTGGCCGACCGGGTATTCGCCGGCAACCCGATGACCGTCGCGATCAACACCGGCAACGGTTTCCTCGCGCCCGTGCCGTTCCAGGGCAGTTTCGACGGGATCAGCGCCGATGCGAACGCCGGTCTCGGCGCCGGTGCGTACTTCACTTTCGGGTTCTGCCTGGGCATCCTGGCCGGGGCCTGCGTTGTGTTCAACCCGGGCGCCGACGTGTCCACCGGCATCGGCCGGTCCGAGGTCGCGCTGCGCGACGTCAATGGCGACGGGTTCGCCGACCACGTCCGGTCCACTCGGGACAGTGAGCTGATCGTGGCGGAGAACCGGACCGGCCGGACGAACCTGCTGCGGTCGGTGTCCCGCCCGCTGGGCGGCCGGTTCGACCTCGACTACACCCGCGACGGCAACACCACCGACCTGCCCCAGTCGCGGTACGTCCTGGCCAGTACCAGGCTGTTCGACGGCCATCCCGGTGACGGCCAGGACGTGCAGCTGTCCACTTTCCACTACCAGAACGGCCGCTACGACCGACTCGAGCGGACGTTCCTCGGCTATGGCCGTGTGATCAGCGAACAGCGTGATCCTGGAGCGGGCGACGCGGTGTTCCGGACGGCGACCACCGAGTACCGCAACGACAACTACTACGTCCGCGGCCTCCAGTCCCGGACGATCACCACCGACGCGACCGGTAAGCCATTCACCGAGACGCTGCACACCTACACCCTGCGGGACGTGGGCACCGGCAAACCGGCCGACCCGCGCAGCACCACCGCCACGGTGTTCCCGCTGTTGTCCCGCTCCGAACAGCGGTTCTACGAAGGCCAGCCGACCGCGGGGAAGTCGACGTACTCCGAGTTCGACTACGACGAGTTCGGCAACACGACAAGGGTTTTCGACGCCGCGGACGCCGGAACGGCCGACGATGTGGAGACCCGCGTCGGCTTCTCCGCGACCGATTCCGCCTGCCGCACAAGCAACATCGTCGGCACGGCCAACACCGTCCAGGTGACCGCCGTGGTGGCGAAGACGGTGATGCGCAACCGTCAGTCCACCGTGGACTGTAAGACGGGCAACGTCACCCAGGTCCGTGACCTGCTGGCTGATGGCTCCAAGGCCGTCAGTGACATGGAATACCTCGGCAACGGCAATCTCAAGGCCGTGACCGGTCCGGCCAACAAGGCCGGCCAGCGCTACCGGCTGGACTACGGCTACGACCCGGTCGTGGGCATCTACATCGAGACCATTGTGGACAGTTTCAACCTCCGCGCGGTGACCACCCACAACTACAAGTACGGCCTGTCGGAGAGCACGGTCGACGAGAACTTCCAGCGGGTGCACTACAACTACGACCGGGTGGGCCGCCTGGACTTCGTGGCGGGCCCGCAGGAGATCCCGGAGAACCGCGAGACGATCGGCTTCGAGTACCACCCGGAAGCCGACGTGCCCTACGCGGTCAGCCGGCACATCGACACCACCGCGACCGAGGTGCGCGACGACACGATCGACACCGTGCAGTTCGTCGACGGACTCGGCCGCCCGATCCAGCTCAAGAAGGACGCCAGCGTCCCGCCGGAGCCCGGCGCGGCGCCGGAACAAGTGATGACCGTGTCCGGCAGGCAGGTGTACGACTTCGTCGGCCGGTCGGTCGAGCAGTCCTACCCGGTCACCGAACCCAAGGGCGACAACAACTTCACGTTCAACCCGGCGGTCGACCCGGTGCAGCCGACGCGGATGGGCTACGACGTCCTCGACCGCCCGACCCGGGTCGTGCTGCCGGACAGCACAGTGTCCACAGTGGCCTATGGCTTCGGCCCGGACCGGTCCGGGGCCACCCAGTTCGAGACCGTCAGCACCGACGCCAACGGCAAGCCGCGCCGCGTGTACACCGACCTGCGCAAGGTGACGACGTCGGTCAAGGAGTTCAACCCGGCCGCCGGGCAACCGGTGATCTGGACGAGCTACGGCTATGACTCGCTGGGCCAGATCACCTCCGTGACGGACGACCGCGGCAACGTCACGAAGGCGGCTTACGACAACTTCGGCCGCCGCACCGTGATCGACAGCCCGGACTCGGGCAAGACGGAGACGGGGTATGACCTCGCGGGCAACGTCATCACCAAGGTGACCGCGAACCTGCGCGGGAAACGCAAGGCGATCGAGTACGACTACGACTTCACCAGGGTCACCGCGATCCGGTACCCGATCTTCACCGGCAACAACGTCACCTACACCTACGGTGCGCTCGGCGCCCCGGAGAACGGCGCCGGCCGGATCACCCAGGTCCGTGACGCAGCAGGCACTGTCACCCGTGGCTACGGCACGCTCGGCGAGGTCACCAGGGAGACCCGCACGCTCGGCACCGGTGTGCTCGACTCGGGGACCTCCTTCACCACTGTCAACCGGTACGACGCGTTCAACCGGACCCTGGAGACGACCTATCCGGACGGGGAGAAGCTCACCTACGGCTACGACAGCGGCGGGCAGGTCACCACGGCCACAGGTGTCAAGGACGGCCGGAACTACACGTACCTGGCCCGCCAGGACTACGACAAGTTCGACCAGAAGGTGTTGACGGACACCGGTTCCGGCGTCCGGACCACCTACAGCTACGGCGACGCGGACCGGCGGCTGGCCACGCTGACGTCGCGGCAGTCCGACGGCCGGGAGTTCCAGAACCTGTCCTACCAGTACGACAACGTCGGCAACGTCACCCGGATGGCGAACGAGGTGCCGGTCCCGTCCCTCAACGGCATCGGGGGCCCGAGCGCGCAGACCTTCGGCTACGACGATCTGAACCAGGTCACGACCGCCGGCGGCGAATACCGCAGCACCCCCGACAGGCTCAACCGGTACAAGCTGGACCTGGCCTACGACACCATCCACAACACGACCAGCAAGACGCAGAGCAATGACCTGGTGAACAAGGCCGGCAGCACCACTCCGCTGAAGGACACCACGTACTCTCTGCGCTACACCTACGATCCCGGCAAGCCACACGCACCGGCCAAGATCGGCGACGACACCAACAAGTACGACGCCAACGGCAACCTGATCGACATCGCCACCAAGGACCGCGACATCCAGGCGTTCGCCGGCGTGTTGAACTCGGACGACCACACACAGCTGGTGTGGGACGAGGAGAACAGGCTGGCCTGTGTCGTCGAGGAGAACTCGACGGTCAAGCAGGAGCCCGATTCGTGTGACGGGCGCGGTGAGGATCTGACGGCGCGCTTCGTCTACGACGACTCCGGCAACCGGATCGTCAAGGACGGCAAGGACAAACAGGTCTCGCCCAACCGGACCTTCAGCAAGGTCGGCAGCCAGTCGTTCAAGCACATCTTCGCCGGCGACACCCGGCTGCTGACCAAGAAGGTGGACAGCAAGCCCGAGGACGAGCAGTTCTACTTCCACGACGACCATCTGGGCTCGTCCGGCCTGGTGACCGACAAGACCGGGAAGCTCGTCTCGCACCAGGAGTACTTCCCCTCCGGGGAGACCTGGATCCAGGAGAGCATCAAGTCGCCGCCGGTGCCCTACCAGTACAGCGGCAAGGAGTTCGACGAGGAAACCGGCCTGTACTACTACGGGGCGCGTTACTACAACCCCAGAACCGATCTGTGGCAGTCACCCGACCCGGCCGTAGGGTCCTATCTGGACGGTTCGGGCAACGGCGGCGTGCGCAACTCCGCCAACCTGGCCTCCTACACCTACGGCTACAACAACCCGGTCCGGCTGACCGACCCGGACGGCAGGAACCCGGCACTCGCGCTGGCGGCCACCCCGGGCGGCTGGGCTCTGGTCGCGGCCGGTGTCACCGCTTGTGTCGCGTCGGTGGTCTGCGTGATCGTGACCGGGACCGCGACCGGGATCGCCGGTGGATACGCCTTGTCCCGGTTGTTCTCCTCGTCGTCGTCCACGGTCGAGCAGTCGAATGCCGTGCAGGGTTCGTCCGGCGGCCGGACGGCTACGGCACCCCAGCAGCAACCTGGGGGCGGGATCATCCCGCCGCCGCCTCCGCTCGCGTCGAGCCCCATCGAAAGTCCGGGCATCGGGCACAACACCCAGACCGGGGCCGACACGACGACCACTACCGGCAACGACAACGGGGTGGACATCACGATCAACTACCGGGCTGACTGGAACGCGTTCCAGCGCGTCGAGGCGGAGACCAAGGTTCAGTTCCTCAACCTGCAGGCCAAGTTCGGCGCTTTGTACGTCACGGCCACCGGAGACCACCCGGGCGACCAACGAAGAATCTGGTTCCGCGAGTACGGCAGCCGCGCCCCGGCGGGCTACGACATCGACCACATGCTCGACCACCAGTTCGGTGGGTCGAACGGGGCCGAGAACCTCAACATCCTGGACCGGAGTGTGAACCGAAGTATCGGCAAGCAGCTCGAGCTGCGAACGCGCAACCTGCCGATCGGGACCCGGATCAGGAGCGTGACGATCGCCGACCCGGCGATCAGCGGTCCCTGACCCGGCTACCGGGTGTGACACACGGCTTGCCCGAGGCGTATGTGCGCCTCGGGCAAGCCACTCTGAAGAGAATCCGCCCGGTGGCGTAATGGTTGTTTTCTTGTCGCCGAAATTCTTGAGGTTCGCTTAAGAGGGCTTGAGGTTCGCTTAAGGGAGTCCGTAATGGACTTCGCCGGAAACGGTGTGCTTGATAACGTTTCCGGCACGGCCCGGAACGGTCGCACGCACTTCCCGGATCAGGGACACGAAATGTTTCACTGACGAGGGGAGAGCTCGTGATCATCACAGCGGAGGATCCACAGAATGACCCGTTGACCGTCGGGGTGCTGCCGATGGCCATTGATGTCGCCGGTGGACCGGTCGTGCGGTATGTGCCGGGCGCGCACGATTACAGCGCGCACAACAGGGTCATTTATCTCGGTCACGGTGAGCCGGGCGCTGAGCTGACCAAGGTGAACTCCGCCCAGCTCATCGCCGATCTCGCCGACGCCCACCACGGTCTGCCTGACGGCGCCACACTGTTGCTGTGGAGCTGCTTCGCCACCGCCGGGCAGAACCCGGGCGACTCGCTGGTCGCCAAGCTCACCGCGGCGCTCGCGGGCAAGAACATCACCGTGGCCGGCGCGTCCGGGGCGATGTACTCCGACACCTACACCCGGACGCTGTGGTACGGCCCCACCAAGACCACCAAGGACGCGACCTCCGCGGACGCCGAGGTGATCAAGGCCATCGAGGGGCACGCGTGGATGGAATCCGGAATGCTCGGTGCCCTTCCCAAGGGGGTTCTGGTTCCAGTGGGGCCCGGTGAGCCGGCCGGCTGTAAGAAGGTCACCGCTATCATCGGCGGCGTCACGTACGAAGATTGGGTGAAGCAATTCATCATCCGGCCGCCCAGTGTCCAAATCGCGCTGGACATGCTCCTCAAAAACGGGAAGATCGCCGCACTGCCGGCCACCCCTGAAGCCGGGAGAGACGCGATCGCCGTCGCGGTCAGGAAATGGTACGAGGTCTTCTTCGGGCACCGGATCATCCAGGCCTACATCGCGACCGGAGTGATCACCCGGTGGCAGGCGGGCGGGCTCTGACCCCACCCCTGAAAGACTCCCGTGGGTCCGCCGGCTGCGCGGACCCGGCCAACCAGGTCGGATTCGGTTACGTGA
>CBIMJO010000401.1:0-7857 GCA_966244135.1 uncultured Actinocrispum sp.
CGACGCCCTCCGCGACGCCCATGCCGGCGGTGCCGAAGCCACCGACGACGCCGCCCTCGTGGAGCTGCGCGGGGGGCACGTGGTCGTCGTCCCCGGCGATCCGGCCAACACCAAGATCACCGTGAGCGCCAACCTGTACGGCGTGAACTACGGCAACGGGTACGGCAAGGCCGACGTGACCAGCAAGTTCACCATCGGCCGCAACCTGGTGATCAAGGTCAACACCCCCGAGCACAACCTCAAGGTGTTCAAGAACGGCGCGCTCGCGCAGACCTTCCCGTCGTCCAACGGCAAGGACGCCGACCCCGAGCTGAACACCCCGAACGGCACCATGATCGTGATGACCCGCGAGCCCGTCGGCGACTTCTCCAACCCGAAGTACGGGTACACGAACGTGAAGAAGAAGTGGTCGATGCGGATCTCCAACCACGGGGAGTACCTGCACGAGAACGAGGAGAACCGGGCCAACATCGGCAAGAACAACACCTCCCACGGGTGCGTGAACCTGTACGAGGCGGACGCCAAGGCCCTGTTCGACATGGTGCTCATCGGCGACCCGGTCGAGGTCACCGGTTCCAAGGCCAGCATGCCGACCACGTCCGAGGTCAATGATTGGCTGTACGCGTGGGACAAGTGGAAGAGCATGTCAGCGCTGAAGTGACCGCTGTCGATCCAACACTGCATCAAGTCACCGGCGGCAACGGCGTTCGCATCGCGGTCCGCACGGCCGGGCCCGAGCACGCTCCTGCCATCGTGCTGCTGCACGGCTGGGCACAGTCGGGCGCGGCCTGGGCGGCCCAGCTGGCCGACCCCGCGCTGACGTCGAGATACCGGCTGGCCGCGGTCGACCTGCGCGGTCACGGCGCCTCGGACGTCCCGCCGCCGGAAACCGGGTACTCCGATCCGGAGGCCTGGGCGGACGACATCGCCGCCGTGCTGGACCTGGTCGGGCGGCCGGCCATCCTGGTCGGCTGGTCGTACGGGGGCGCGGTGGTCACCGACTACCTGCGCTCGTTCGGCGACTCCGAGCTGGCCGGGATCGTGCTCGTCGGCGCGTCCACCGAGGTCGGGCCGAACCGCCCGGGCGCCAAGGTGGGGACGGCGATGCGCTCGGTCGTGCCCTATGTGCTGATGGAAGACCTGGATGTGGCAACCCGGGGGTTCACCGAGTTCGTCCGGGGGATGGCCGAGATCCACCTGCCCGGCGAGGTCAGCCAGCGTGTCGTCGGCGACGCCCTGCGGGTGCCCTGGCAGGTCCGTAAGGCCGTCCTGCGCAGGGACTTCGACAGTTCCGGGGTGCTGGCGCTGATCACCGTGCCGACCTTGGTGGCGCACGGCCGGCTGGACGCGGTCATCGATCCTTCCGCGGCGGAGTACGCGCACGGGAAGATTCCGGGGGCCCAGTTGCGTTGGTTCGACAAGGCGGGGCACATGCCGTTCGCCGAACGGACCGAGGAGTTCGACGAGATGCTGCTGGGGTTCGCCGATCAGGTCTTCGAGCAGGCGCGGGAGGGCGGCCAGGGATGACTGTGTGGCTTCGTCCACCTCGTCGGGTCGCCTTGCTCTCGGTGCACACGTCACCGCTGGAGCAGCCGGGCACCGGTGACGCGGGTGGGATGAACGTGTACATCGCCCAGACCGCGACCCGGATGGCCGAACGCGGCATCGCGGTCGAGGTCTTCACCCGGGCTACCTCATCCGAGTTACCCCCCGTCGCGGAGCTCGCGCCGGGCGTCATCGTGCGGCACGTGCCCGCGGGTCCGTTCGAGCCGCTGGACCGCAACGAGCTGCCCTCGCAGCTGTGCGCGTTCACTGCGGCCGTCCTACGCACCGAGGCCGCCAACGAGCCGGGGCACTACGACCTCGTGCACTCGCACTACTGGCTGTCCGGTCAGGTCGGCTGGCTCGCGCGGGACCGCTGGGGCGTCCCGCTCGTGCACACCGCGCACACGCTGGCGCGGGTCAAGAACGCGGCGCTGGCCGAGGGCGACACGCCCGAGCCGCGGTCCCGCGAGATCGGCGAACAGCAGGTGGTCGACCAGGCGGACAGCCTGGTGGCGAACACCGACATGGAAGCCGGCGACCTGATCAGCTGCTATGCCGCCGACCCGGGCAAGGTGTGCACGGTGCTGCCGGGCGTGGACCTCGGGCGGTTCCGGCCCGGCTCGCAGGAGGCCGCACGCAAGTACCTGGGTGTTCCGCTGGACGCGACAGTGTTCGCGTTCGTGGGGCGGATCCAGCCGCTGAAGGCCCCGGACGTGCTGTTGCGCGCGGCCGCCGAGCTGGCGCGGTCGGGGCAGGTTCCCCGGGAGAAGCTCGTGATCCTGGTGGTCGGCGGGCCGTCCGGGACGGGACTGGAGCAGCCGCGGGCGTTGCAGGACCTCGCGGTGCACTTGGGGATCTCGGACCTGGTCTGGTTCCTGCCGCCGCAGTCGGCTCCCGCGCTGGCGGAGGTGTACCGGGCCGCGGACGCGGTGGCGGTGCCGAGTCACAACGAGTCCTTCGGGCTGGTCGCGATCGAGGCCCAGGCGTGCGGCACACCCGTTGTCGCGACCGACGTCGGCGGGTTGCGGGTCGCCGTTTCTGACGGTGTTTCCGGGCTGCTGGTGCACGGGCATTCGCCGGTGCTGTGGGCGAACGCGTTGGCACGACTGGCTTCCCAGGGGATGCGGGCGACGTTGTCCCGCGGTGCCGTGCGGCACGCGCAGGCGTTCTCCTGGGACCGGACGACCGACGAGCTGGTCGGCGCGTACATGCGGGCCGGGGTAGCGTTCCGGGAGGTGCACGACAAGGCGGAGGTCGCTTCGTGAGCTCGCTGGACGAGATCATAAAGTCCACTTTGGACGAGCGGGAGGTGAAGTACGACCGGCCCGAGCCGGGACGGTTCTTCGTCACCCTGCCGGGAACCAAGAAGCTGCAGACCAACTGCTGGCTGCTGGTCGGCGAGCACGCCCTGGTGGTCGAGGCGTTCGTCTGCCGCCGCCCGGACGAGGCACACGAGCAGGTCTACCGGTTCCTGTTGCACCGCAACACAAAGCTCTATGGCGTGCACTACACCATCGACGCGGTCGGCGACATCTACCTGCTCGGCCGGGTCGCGCTGCACGCGGTGACCCCGGACGAACTGGACCGGTTGCTGGGACAGGTGCTCGAGGCCGCGGACGGCGACTTCAACACCCTGCTGGAGATCGGCTTCGCCTCCTCGATCCGCCGCGAATGGGACTGGCGCACCTCCCGCGGCGAATCCCTCGCCAACCTCAAGGCCTTCGAACACCTGGCGAAACCAGATAGCGACAAACGAATCTCCGACTGACACCCGGCTTGGCCGCGCCGGTCATTTACGCCCCACGACACGCCCGGCGCCGCCCTGCCCGCGGGGCTGGCTCCGGAGTGGCACCGGTTGCGTGGCGTGGGGTGGAAATGACCGGCTCCCAGCGGCCAAGCCCGTCCGAGCGAAGCGAGGACAATCAGACGCTGTGTCTGAGTCGTGACCTGTCTGGGTGCAACGAGGTTTGGCGCGGGTTTCGTCCTTGGCGCATGAGCAGACGTAAAAGTGGCTTACTCCTCGCGGGGACGGTGCTGCTTCTGGGGTTGACCGCCTGCGGTGCCAGCAGCACGAGCGGGGGCGGCGCGGAGGCGAACGTGGCACAGGTTCCCGGGCTGGCGGGTTCGCCGGGCGGGGCCGGGACCCCACCGGCGGCCAAAGATGGTGCGCAGCAACAGAAACCGGACGACACACCGGTCCAGCAGCGTCAGCTGATCCAGACCGCGCGGATGGACCTGGCGGTCAAGGACAACGTTCCCGACGCGGTGACCAAGGCCCGCGCGATCGCGACCACCTCGGGTGGATACACCGGCCAGGAGGACTCCAGCTCCGACCGGGCGTCCATCACGCTGCGGATCCCGTCGGACCACTTCGACTCGGCGCTGTCCCAGCTGGGTGAGCTGGGCCGGGTGCTCAACCAGCACAAGCAGACCGACGACGTGACCGAGCAGGTCGTCGACCTCGACGCGCGGCTGTCCACCCAACGGGCCAGTGTGGAGCGGATGCGGCTGCTGCTCGGCAAAGCGTCCAGTGTGGCCGAGATCGCGCAGATCGAGTCCGAGCTGACCCGGCGCGAGTCGGACCTGGAATCGTTGCAGGGCAGGCGGGACGCGCTCGGCGGCAAGGTCGGTCTGTCCACTGTGGCGGTCTCGGTGTCGAAGGACGACGCACCACCACCGCCCGCTCAGCCGGAACAGAAGTCCGGGTTCTTCGCCGGGCTTTCCGGTGGCTGGGCGGCCTTCGGCGACACGGCCACCGCCGTCTCGGAGACCTTCGGTGTGCTGCTGCCGTTCCTCGTCGCGATCGGCATCCCGGCCGGGCTGTGGCTGTACTTCCGGCGCAAGCGCAGGAAGACGGTCCTGCAGGCGCCCCTGAAGTAAACAGCACAGGAGTAATAACACAGGGCGGCTTGAGCGAGGGGGAGTCGCGTTCTCAAGCCGCCCCGTGTCACAGGTCCCGCGGTGCCTTCGGTGGGGCGGGGGGCACCTCACCGTCACCTGCGGGGATGCGGCTCGACAGGGGAGACGAGCCGCGGTGCCGCCACTGGCCGGGGAGTGCGTGGGAGCCGGCCGGTGGAAGCATCGTCAACTTGGCAGAACACCACACCCGATCTCAAGCCTGACAGTTACCCCATTCGTGTTTTACCGGCGAAAATCAGTAACGGTTCTATTGCGGACTCCGGTACTTGGTCAACCGGATGTGGATCCCTCCGCCGAACGCAGTCTCATACGTGCCCCACTTGGGTGAAAGCCATCATGTTGCCGGTGTGCCCCCGTGACATGGCAGGCTAGCCCGTATGGCAGTCGGAACCCTCGTTTTGCTCCGCCACGGCGAGAGCGTGTGGAACGCTGAGAACCTGTTCACCGGGTGGGTGGACGTCCCCTTGTCGGAGAAGGGCGAGGCCGAGGCCCGCCGCGGTGGCGAGCTGCTGCGGGATGCCGGCCTGCTGCCCGACCTGGTGCACACCTCGCTGCTGCGCCGCGCCATCTCCACCGCGAACCTGGCCCTGGACGGCGCCGACCGGCACTGGATCCCGGTCCGCCGCGACTGGCGGCTGAACGAGCGCCACTACGGCGCGTTGCAGGGCAAGAACAAGAAGCAGACCCTCGAGCAGTTCGGCGAGGAGCAGTTCATGCTCTGGCGCCGGTCCTACGACACCCCGCCGCCGCCGATCGCCGAGGGCGACGAGTTCGGCCAGGACGGCGACGCCCGGTACGCGGGGATCGACATCCCGCGCACCGAGTGCCTGAAGGATGTCGTGGCCCGGATGCTGCCGTACTGGGACGAGGCGATCGTGCCGGACCTGCGCACCGGCCAGACCGTTTTGGTGGCCGCGCACGGCAACTCGTTGCGCGCCTTGGTCAAGCACCTCGACGGGATCTCCGAGGAGGCCATCGCCGGGCTGAACATCCCCACCGGCATCCCGCTGCGCTACGACCTGGACGAGGACCTCAGGCCGACCAACCCGGGCGGCACGTACCTCGACCCGGACGCGGCCGCCGACGCGATCAAAGCGGTGGCGAACCAGGGCCGCTAGTCACTACGGTGGCCACGACGCCTTTGAGACGGAAGGAGGTGAGGGCCATGACCGCTGTTGTCGCCATGCGCTCTCGCCTCACCGTCCGGGCGTCATCCCGGGGCTAGGGCGCCGTTGCCCCGGAAGGAAACACAGAAGTGTCTTCGTTGGACATCCGCCCGCTGAACCCGGGCGAGGAACACCTTTTCGACAGCTACCCCCGCCCCGCCGTGGTGGGTTTCGGCGCGTTCGGCCGCGTCTACGCGGATCTGGCGGCCAAGAACGAATACCGTCCAGAGTGGACGTGGATCGCGGTGCGCGACGGCGAGGTCGTCGCCCGGGCCGCCTGGTGGGCCGGCCCCACCGACACCGAACCGATGACCCTGGACTGGTTCGACTTCATCGACGAAGCCGACGGCGAGGCCCTCCTCGCGGCGGCACCGTTCAAGGTCGAGTACTGCCTGGCGTTGCCGGGTGGCTGGCGCAAGGACCCGGTGACGTTGGCCGCGGGCCTGGCGCGCATCGAGGTCGCCCAACGAGCCGGGATGAAGCCCCTCGTCGAGCGCTACCGCTACACGTGGACGCCGGAATGCGGCGTGCCGGAACGACCGGGCCGCCTGGAGTTCCGCGAAGAACCCGACGACGCGATGATCGTCGAAGTCCTGCAGGCCATCCAGGAAGGCAGCCTGGACGCGCGCAAGCTCGCCGACCTCAAGCGGATGTCCCCGGAGGAAGCCGCCCAGTCCGAGCTCGAGGACCTGAAATGGTTCCCGTCACCGCGGGAATGGTGGAAGCTCGCCTACACCGCCGAAGGCGATCTCGCCGGGATTGTCGTGCCCAGCAAGAACTACGCGGCTCCGGTGGTGGGTTTCATCGGCGTGGTTCCCGCGCAACGCGGACACGGTTATGCGTACGACCTGCTGGTGGAATGCACGCACTCGCTGATCGAACAGGGCGCTGACCAGATCCTCGCCGATACCGACGCGACGAACCACCCGATGGCCGCCACCTTCCGCGAAGCGGGATATCCCATCACCCAGGAACGCGTTTTCCTGGACTACCAGGGCTGAGCTCAGATGAGGCCCAGTTCGCGGGCCCGGGCGCCGGCCTGGAACCGCGAACTGGCCCCCAGGGCCGTCATCAGCTCGGCGAGGTTGCGGCGGTAACTGCGCCGGGAGAGTCCTAACGACCGGGCGGCCGCGGCGTCCTTCAGGCCGGACCCCAGCAGTTCCAGGATCTTCGGGGCCAGCTCGGACAGCGCGCCGTGGTCGCGCTCGTACTCGGCGAGGTCCATCGACCGGCGCCACGCGGCCTCGAAGGAGGCCCGGACACCCTGCACCACACCGGGGATCCAGATCACGCTGAACGTGCCGTCGCCCGGCAGGATCGCCACCCGGCGGTCCACCACCATGGTCTCGGCCAGGTCCTCGGGCGCGATCCGGACCTGCGCGCCCGCACTTGCCACGAATCGCGCGTGTTGCGCGCCCGTCGGGTCGAGTAGAACCCCGGGCCGGTACAGCTTGCGGACCTTCGGGTTCCTCCTGCCCGGGGGCGGCGGCGACTGGTTGTGCGAGGCCCAGGTGCGTACGTCCTTCGCCGCGCAGGTGATCTCGCTCGCCTGGGCGAAGAGGTGCCAGGTGCGCTCGTAAAGCTCGCGGTGCCCGCGCAGCACGACGACTCCAGCACGTGTCTCCATGAGGCTTCTGAGTCTTCTCCGCCGACACCGCCCGGGTCAACGGGCGACATGCGGAGCGGCGGGTTCGTTCCTCTTGGACACGATCGAGTGAACAAGGGTTGACGGCCCGGCGAACTCTGCCCGGAACGGTGTCACGGGGATCACGAACGGCCCTGCTGGACTAGTACAAAGGGCTGCTCACCTGCTTACCATTCGGACGTGACCGTACCGGCCTACCTGGCCTTGTCGATCGGCCCGCTGCTGATCGGCGGCCTTGTCGGTTACATGCTCGGCAGGCGCCGTGCCCGCCGTGCGCCGCGAAGGCCGGCCGGGCCCACCGTCGCCGAACTCGTTCAACGGATCATCCACGACGCCCGCACGGGCGTCGTTGTCATGAACCGCTTCGGTGACGTGGTGCTGTTCAACCCGATGGCCGCCGACCTCGGCGTCGTGGTGAACAACCGCGTCGACGACCGGGCCCGCAGGGCCGCCGAGCTCGTCGTGGAGACCGGCGAGATGGCCGAGGTCGACCTGGCCCCGCTGGAGGCCGCCCGCGGCCGTCAGCCCGCCGCCATCCGCGCCGAGATCCGGCCGCTGGGCGACGGCTTCGCCGTGATCGAC
>CBIMJO010000402.1:0-7857 GCA_966244135.1 uncultured Actinocrispum sp.
GCCGCATCAGGATGACGCCGAGGATGGCGTTGGCGCCGGTGATCGAGGCGACGCCCTTGGCCAGCAGGATGAACATCGGGCCGTAGGGCGCGGGGGTGGTCTGCCAGAACGAGTGCACGTTCTGCGAGATGTCCGGGATGTTCTCCAGCGAGGCCGGGCCGACCTGGTAGGGGTCGAACCCGTGCAGCGGCAGCGTGCCCTGGCCGAGGTAGGAGAACACGTCGCGGGTGAACACCGGCGGGCTGAAGATCAGCGGGATCATCCAGCAGACCGCGGCGATCAGCACGGCGCGAGCGTTGACGCGGCCGGCCAGCACGTGGCGGCCCAGGCGCACCCACGCCCACACGACGAGCGCGAACCCGATGTACAGGATCGCGGTGGCGAGCATCTTGCCGTGGCCGTACCGGATCCAGGAAAGCGGGCCGTTGCCCAGGACCGGGTCGTGCACGAGGATCCCGGCCGCGCCGACTGCGGTGATCAGGATCAGGAAGGTGCCGAGGGTGCCGAGTGCGATCGTTCGCACGGGCATGCCCGTCGCTGCTGTGCCAGACGGGGTCTGGTCGGTCTCTGCGTTGTCAGCACCCAAGGTGGTTTCCAGGTTCGGCGCCGGATCTGTGGTGGTGGCCATGGCGTCTTGGAGGTTACACACCGTCTCTACCTGTGCTTGCAGGGCCACCCGTGGTGCTGGTCACGATCTGTCGTGCTAGTTCCGCCACCACGGTATGGCCCGATTTGGTATGGACCTCCTAGGCCAGACGGGCGAGGCCCGGCAACGCTGCGAGCAGTGACTTCGTGTAAGCATGCCGGGGTTCGAGTAGAACCTGTTCCACTTCTCCGACCTCGACCAGCTCGCCCTGGTACATCACCGCGACGCGGTCGGCGATGTTCCACGCCAGTCCCAGATCGTGGGTGATGACCAACGCCGCCAGGCCGAGCTGGGCGCGCAACCGCAGCATCAGCGCCAGGATCTCGCCACGCACGGAGGCATCGAGGGACGCCACGGGTTCGTCGGCGACCAGCAGCCGGGGTCGCAGGGCCAGCGCGCCCGCGATCACGACCCGCTGGCGCTGCCCGCCGGACAGCTGGTGCGGCAGAACGGGCATGTATCGCTCGACCGGGCGAAGTTCGGCCGCTTCCAGGGCCGCGGCGACCTGGTCGCGCTCGTCGCCCGGCAGGCGGTGGATGCGCAGGCCTTCGGCGACCGCCTCGTACACGCTGTGCCGCGGGTTCAGGGCGCTGGTGGGGTCCTGCAGGACCAGCTGGACCTGGCGGCGGTAGTCCTTGAGGCCGCGGGACGAGCGGGGTATCGGTTTGCTGTCGAACAGGATCCGGCCGCTGGTGGGCGCCTGCAGGCCCAGGATGGTGCGCGCCAGGGTGGTCTTGCCGGACCCGGACTGGCCGACCAGGGCGACGATCTCGCCCTGCCGGACATCGAGGGTCACGTCCTTGACCGCGTGCGTCCAGCCGCCGCCGCGCCGCCGGAAGTCGACCTCGAGATCCTCGGTCCGCAGCACAGATTCACCCAGTTCGGGCATGGTCTGCTGCGGCAGCCCGGCCGGGTTGGTGGTCGCGGGCGCATAGCGTGAGCTGGTGTCCCCGATCGTGGGAAACGCGGCGGCGAGGGCCTGGGTGTGCGGGTGCTGCGGGTCACCGACGACGGTCTCCGCGGTGCCCAGCTCGACGATCTCGCCCTGGTACCAGGCCGATGCCCTGCTCGGTGACCAGCTTGGACATCAGCTTGAGCACCTGGTCCTGCACGATCACGTCGAGGGCCGTGGTGGGCTCGTCGGCGATGACCAGCCGGGGCTCGCAGGCCAGCGCCATCGCGATCATGACCCGCTGTTTCTGGCCGCCGGACAGCTCGTGCGGGTAGGCCTCGGTCTTGTCGAGGGGCAGTTCGACCGCGGCGAGCAGTTCGGCGACCCGGGCGGCGATCTTGCCCGGCGGGACGCTGGCGTGGATGCGCAGCGGTTCGGCGATCTGCTGGCCGATCCGGCGGACCGGGTTGAGGGCGTGCATGGCGCCCTGGAACACGATGGAGGCGCCGGCCCAGCGCACCGCGCGCAGCCGTCCCCAGGTCATCGTGCGGGTGTCCTCGCCGTCCAGCAGGATCTCGCCGGACACGTCGGTGTCCTTGGGCAGCAGCCGCAGCACGGACATGGCCAGGGTGGACTTGCCGCAGCCGGACTCCCCCGCCAGGCCGAGGGTCTGGCCGGGCAGGAGGGTCAGGTCGACGCCCTTGACCGCCTGCATGCCCCCGGGATAGGTGACCCGCAGGTCGCGCAGTTGCAGTACCGGGGTGCTCACCGGCGCTCCTTCAGCTTCGGGTTCAGGACGGTCTCCAGGGCGCGCCCGACCATGGTGAACGACAGCACGACCAGGGCGATCGCGGCGCCGGGCGGCAGGATGTACCACCAGGCGCCGAAGGTGACAGCGCCCGCGGCCTGGCCGGCGTGCAGCACGGTGCCCCAGGTGACGTCGTTGGGGTTGCCCAGGCCGAGGAACGTCAGGGTCGACTCGGCGACGATGGCGGTGCCCACGGCGAGGGTCATGTTGACGAACACCAGCGGCAGCACCGATGGCAGCACGTGTTTGAAGATCACGTGGGTGTGGCCGCCGCCCAGCGCGCGGGAGCGTTCGATGTAGGGGCGGGCCTCGACCGAGAGGGTCTGGGCGCGTACCAGCCGGGCGCCGGACGGCCAGGACACCAGGCCGATCGCCAGCACGATCGTGCCCAGGCCGCCGTTGAGGACCACGCCCAGCGCGATGGCCAGCACCAGCGAGGGCAGGATCAGGAAGAAGTCGGTCAGCCGCAACAGCACCGCGGAGACCCACCGGCCGAAGTGCGCTGCCAGGATGCCCACGGTCGTGCCGATCACGACCGACAGCAGGGTCGCGGACAGGCCGACGATCAGCGACCCGCGGCTGCCCCACAGCACGAGCGCGAGGATGGACCGGCCGCTTTCGTCGGTGCCCAGCAGGAAGTCGCCGCTGGGGGCCTGCAGGCGCCCGCCGGTGGCCTTGGTGACGTCGAGGGCGACCTCGGGGACCAGCAGCGGCGCGAACAGGGCGCCGAGGATGAACAGCAGCAGGATCGCCAGGCCGATCAGGCCGCCGCGGTTGCTCCGGAACTCGCGCCAGACGTTGCCGGCCGCCGCGCGGCGCCGGGCCCACACCGGTGAGGTCATGACAGTCCCGCCTCTCCGGATTTCACTGTCTTGGTCGCGTTGGGGAAGAACGGTTCCACACGTTCCCCTGAGGTGCGGTTGGGAAGCACTCGGCCCCATCTCACGAGGCACGCACCCTGGGGTCGAACACGCGGAGCAGGACGTCGGCGATCAGGTTCATGGTGACCACGGCGAGCACGAGCACGATGAAGATGCCCTGCAGCAGCGGCAGGTCCTTGACCTTGAGCGCCTCGGCGGTGAGCTGGCCCAGCCCGGGCCAGGAGAAGACCGCCTCGACGGTGATCGCGCCGGACACCACCAGGCCGAGGTGCATGAACACCAGCGTGATGGTGGGCAGCAGCGCGTTGGGCACGGCGTGGCGGCGCCGGACGAGGTCGTCGCGCAGGCCTTTGGCGCGGGCGGTGGTCAGGTAGTCGGAGTGCATCTCCTCCAGCAGGGAGGAGCGCATGACCAGCTGGTACTGGCCGTAGATCACCAGTACGAGGGTGACCAGCGGCAGGACGAGGTGGTGGGCGACGTCCAGGGCGTGCGGGATGAGCGCGGTGGGACTGTCGACCGACTGCATGCCGCCGCTGGGGAACCAGCCGCCGAAGATCATCATCAGGATCAGGCCGAGCCACCAGGCCGGGAAGGACCAGAACACCAGGGCGGTGCCGACGCTGGCGCGGTCGAACGGGCCGCCGCGGTGCCAGGCGGACTTCACCCCGAGCCACAGCCCGAGGGCGGCGGCGAGGATGGCGGCCAGGCCGACCAGCAGGACGGTGGGGCCGATGCGTTCGGCGATGATGCGCCCGACCGGGGCGTTGTAGGCGTAGGACTGGCCGAAGTCGCCGTGCAGCAGGTTGACCAGGTAGTCGACGAACTGGGCGGGCAGCGGCTTGTCCAGGCCCATCTCGTGGCGCCGCTGATCCAGCTGGGCGCCGGACAGTGGCACGCCGCGGGTCATGGTGGTGACCGGGTCGCCGGGCATGACCCGGAACAGCAGGAACCCGAACACCACCACGAGGGCGACGCTGACCAGCGCGCCGCCGATCTTGGTCAGCACATAGCGGAGGACTCCGCCGCCCTTGCGGGGCGACGGAGCCTCGGCTATTGCTTCCTCAGATGGGACAAGGAAGTCGGTCAACGACTACTCCCGTTCGTCGGCGGTGCCGCGGCGGCGCAGCCGCGCCACGATCAGCACCGCCCCGGCGATCACGACGACGCCGCCGATGGACAGGCCGACGATCAGGCCGGTGTTGCCGCCACTGGCCTCGGTGGTGGCCGCGGCCTCGGTGGTCTTGCCGGGTGCGGCGCTGTAGTAGCCCCAGTAGCCCTGCTGGTTCATGATCACGCCGCCGGAGGAAGGCTGCGTGGTGAACGGGCCCCACTTGTCGGCGCGGTAGGCCTCGAGCGGGTTGTCGTAGCCGAGGATGACCAGGCTGGCGCGGTCGGCCAGGACCTGCTGCATCTTCTTGACGATCTCGATCCGCTTGGCGCGGTCGGTCTCGGCCAGCTGCTGGGCGTAGAGCGCGTCGTACTCGGGGTCGCAGAGGAACGAGTCCGGTGTGGCGCCCTTGCCGTCCGCGTTCGGGCGGGCCGCGCAGGTCTGCAGCGACAGCACGTAGTCCGGGTCGGGGTTGGCGCTCCAGCCGGAGAACGCGAGGTCGAACGTGGCCGCGGTGGTAGCGTCGTTGACCTTCTGGTCGGACACGAGCTGCGGTTCGACCGCGATGCCGATGTCCTTGAGCCAGCCGGTGATGTACTTCGAGCCCTGCTCGTCGAGGTTGGTCTCGGCGTGCCCGAGCAGCCGCAGCTTGAGCGGTTTGCCCTGCTTGTCGGCGCGCACGCCGTCGGCGCCCTTGGCGTAGCCGGCCTCGTCGAGCATCTTGTTGGCCGCCGCCGGGTCGAACTTCCGCTTGATGTCGGCGTGGAACTCGGCGAACCCGGGCGGGATGTAGCCGGAGCCCTCGACGGCGTAGCCGCCCCAGACCTTGTCGACCAGGGTCTTGGAGTCCACCGCCAGGGCGATGGCCTGGCGCAGCTTGACGTCCTTGAGCGCCGGGTTGCCGTCACCGATGGGCTGGTTGTCCGCGGCGGTGGCGCCGGGGTTGATCAGCAGCTCGTTGAACCGGCGGCCGGCGCCGGTGTTGAGCTTGATGGCCGGGTCGCTCTTCAGGGCGTCGTACTGGGCCGGCACGAGCCGGCTCATCAGGTCGATCTCGCCCTTCTTGAGGGCCTGGACCTCGGCGTCGACGTTCTTGTAGTAGACGAAGTCCAGCTCGTCGATCTTGGGCGCGCCGCGCCAGTAGTCCTTGTTGGCCTTGAGCTTGATGAACTGGCCGGCCTTGTAGTCCTGGAGGATGAACGGCCCGCTGCCCACCAGCGGCAGCGGCGGTTCGGCCTTGAAGTCGGTGACCTTGGACCAGATGTGCTCGGGCACGATCGGGGCGTCCAGGGCGAGCATGGTGGAGCGGGGTTCCTTGGTCTTGATGACCAGGGTCCGGTCGTCCGGGGCGGTGACCGACTCCCAGCCCTGCACGAAGTTGCCGTTGGCGGTGGCCGCGTTCGTGTCGGTCATCATCTTGTTGAACGTGAACGCGGGGTCCTTGGCCGTGATCGGCTGCCCGTCGGACCACTTGGCGCCCTGCCGGATGGTGAACGTCCAGGTGAGCTTGTCCGGCGAGGTCTCCCACTTCTCGGCCAGGGCCGGCACCGGGTGGTAGTCGGCCGGGTCGTAGGTGGTCAGGTACTCGTAGTTCAGCCTGGTCAGGTCCGTCCCGATGCGTGTGATGGTGATGAACGGGTTGAGTGCGTCGAGGTCCTGGGTGACCCCCGCCCGCAATGTCTTGCTGTCTTGAGCTCCGGCTGTGAGCGGCATCATCACCGGCGCCGCTACCAGGGCACCCACCAGGACGGGCACTGCTGCCCGCCACCCTTTGACCAGCACGGTCAACCACCTCTTCCTGCGTGAATGCGAAGAAATAACCATCTAGCGGCAGGAGAAGTCAACGAGTACCGGCAGATCGTGCCAAGACGTGACCATAGGGCATACGGTGGGCCTGGTGCGGATCATGATCTCAGCCGACATGGAAGGCGCCACCGGCGTCACCTACACCAATGATGTCGTGCCAGGTACCGAGCAGTGGCAGCGGATGCGGCGGATGTTCACCGGGGACGTCAACGCGTGTGTCGAGGGGCTGTTCGACGGCGGCGCGAGCGAGGTGTTCGTCAACGAGGCGCACTCCTCGCAGCGCAACCTGCTGCTGGAGGAGCTGGACCCGCGGGCGTCGATGCTGACCGGCCGGCACAAGCCGCTGTCGATGATGCAGGGCATCGACTCGGGGGTGGCCGGGGTGGTGTTCCTCGGGTATCACGCGGGCGCCGGGGTGGAGGGGGTGCTCGCGCACACCTACCTGGAGAACTCGATCACCGGGGTGTGGCTGGACGGCGTGCGGGCCAGCGAAGGCCGGCTGAACGCGGCTTTGGCCGCGGAGCACGGGGTGCCGGTGCTTCTGGTCACCGGCGACGACAAGACCTGTGAAGACGCTCTTGACTATGTTCCGGCCGCGCGGGTGGTCGCGGTGAAGGAGTGCGTGAGCCGGTACGCGGCGATCTGCGTGCCGCCGCGGCGCACCGAGGAGATGATCCGGTTCACCGCGGCCAACTCGATGGAGCTGGCCGGGCGGGGCGCGGCGCATGTGGCGCCGCACCGGATCGAGGTGGACTTCGACGCGACCCATCTGGCGCACGCGGCTGCCGTGGTTCCGACGGTGGAGTTGGCGGGTGTGCGGCGGGTGCGGTTCGATGCGCCATCGATGACTGAGGCGATGAAGGCGTTCAAGGTGGTGACTGCCATCGCGGCGGGCGCCGTGGAGGGTATCTATGGATAGCGTTGAGGGGTTGTGTTCCCGGCTGGTGCGCATCGACACCACGAACTACGGCGGCGGGCGGTCCGCGGGTGAGCGGGAGGCCGGCGAGCTGGTGGCGACGGCGTTGTCGGCGGCCGGGCTGGACCCGAAAGTGCTGGAGCGCACCCCGCACCGCAGCAACGTGGTCGCGCGGGTGTCCGGTTCGGACCCTGGCCTGCCGCCGTTGCTGGTGCAGGGTCACCTCGACGTGGTGCCGGCCGATCCGGAGCAGTGGACGCGCGACCCGTTCTCCGGGGAGATCGCCGACGGGTTCGTGTGGGGCCGGGGCGCGACGGACATGAAGGACTTCGTCGCGATGGTGCTGACGGTGTTGCGGGACTGGTCGGCGCAGGACCGCCGGCCGCGGCGGGACATCGTGCTGGCGTTCGTGGCCGATGAGGAGGACTCGGGCGCCGATGGCGCGGAGTGGCTGGTGGACGAGCATCCCGGGTTGTTCGAGAGCTGCGGGGCGACGATCAGCGAGTCCGGCGGCTACACCTACCACGTGCAGCACGCTTCCGGGGCGCCGGTGCGGTTGTATCCGGTGGGCACGGCCGAGCGGGGGACGTCGCATCTGCAGCTGACGGCTTCTGGGCGTGCGGGGCATGGGTCGCGGCGCAATGACGACAACGCCGTGGTGAAGCTGGTGCAGGCGTTGGACCGGCTGGCTTCCTATGAGTGGCCGGTGCGGTTGACGCCCACAGTGACCGCTTTCCTGGAACGCACGGGCGAGGCGTTGGGTGTCGGCGGCGAGGGCGACGGCCATTTTTACGTATTCT
>CBIMJO010000403.1:0-7856 GCA_966244135.1 uncultured Actinocrispum sp.
GACCGACGCACTGGACAACGCGTCCACCACCGCCTACACCCCGGACACCGGCCTGCCCACCTCGATGACCGAGACCAACGCCCTCGGCCACCAGACCGTGACCACGCTCGCACCCGCGTGGAACCTGCCGACCCGGGTCGATGGTCCCAACAGGGAACGCACTGACACGCAGTACGACGCCCTCGGGCGGGTGACGCAGGTGTGGGCACCGGGCCGGTCCAAGGACAACGGCATGGGCGCCTCGGCGAAGTTCAGCTACAACGTCACTCCCGACAAGGCCTCGTCGGTCAAGACCGAACAGCTCAAGGCGAACAACAACTACATCACCAGCTACGCGCTGTTCGACAGCTTCCTGCGGGAGCGTCAGACGCAGGAACCGAGTCCACAGGGCGGCCGCAAGCTCACCGACATCCACTACGACACCCGCGGTTTGGTGGAACGCAAGAACTCCGCGTACTTCAACGACCAGTCCGGTCCGGCGGACTCGCTGTTCGCCCCGGTGGACGCCCAGATCCCGAGCCAGACCGTGAGCCGGTACGATGGTGCGGGCCGCGTGGTCGAGGAGATCTACGAGAAGAACAACAGTCCACAGTGGAGTACCAAGACCAGCTACGCCGGCAACTACGTCACGGTGACCCCGCCCGCCGGTGGGACGCCGACCCGGGCCTACACCGACGCCGCGGGGCAGCAGACCGAGCTGCGTGAGTACACGACCACGGACACCGCGGGCCCGTACAACTCGACGAAACGCTCCTACACCAAGGCGGGCAAGCTCGCGTCGATCACCGACGCGATCGGCAACGTCTGGACCACGAGCTACGACCTGGCCGGCAACGCCACCCGGACAACAGATCCGGACAAGGGTGAGACGGCCATGACGTACGACTACAAGAACAACCTCCTCACCTCGACCGACGCCCGGGGCAAGACCCTGGTCACGTTGTACGACAAGCTGGGCCGCAAGTACGAGACCCGCGAGGACAGCAAGACCGGTCCGCTGGTGGGCACATGGAGCTACGACAAGGTCAAGAAGGGTCAGCTCGACGCCACCACCCGATACGTCGGCACCGACACGTACATCAAGCGCACCAACGTGTTCGACGACGCGGACCGGCCCACCGAGGTCGAACTGGTGCTCCCGCAGCTGGAAGGCGCGAAGCTGCCGACCTCGTTCAAGACGATCACCACGTATCTCCCGGACGGCAGCACGGGCAGCGTCACCCTGCCCAAGCTGGGCAGCCTCGACCCCGAGACGGTTCTCTACGGCTACAACGACCTGGGCCTGCCGACAAGCGTCGCGGGCGCGTCGACCTACGTGGAAACCAGTGCGTACACCGCACTGGGCGAGCTGACCCAGATGCAGATGGGCACCGGCGCGAAACGTGTGTGGCAGACGACGAACTTCGAGGAGGGCACCCGTCGGCTGCAGCAGTCGCTCACCGAACGGGAGGACACTGTCTCCGAGGTCGACCGGGTCAACTACCGCTACGACCCGATCGGGAACGTCACGCAGATCAACACAACCGCCTCCGGCGCCGACCGGCAGTGCTTCACGTATGACGGTCTGCGCCGGCTGACCGATGCATGGACGTCCACACAGGACTGTGCTGCGGTGGGTGCGGCCGTGGGCGGCACAGCGCCGTACTGGAAGACCTACGAGTACGACTCCGTCGGACGCCGCAAGTCCCAGATCCTGCACGGGCTCAACGGAACCGCGGACGCAAAGACGACCACTACGTTCCCGAGCGTGGGTCAGCCGCAGCCGCATGCGCCGAAGTCGGTGTCGACCTCCGGACCGCTGCGGATGGCGGCCGCTGGGGACTACTCGTACGACAACTCCGGCAACACGAAGGCCAAGCCGGGCGGTCAGAGCTACGAATGGGACGCCGAAGGGCAGCTTGCCTCGGCCACGGCCAATGGCGCGACCACGTCCTATGTGAACACATTGGACAATGAACGCCTGGCGGCCAAGTCTCCCGGCAGCACCACGCTGTACGTGGCGAGCGGCGAGCTGAAGCTGGACAAGGCATCCGGCAACGTCACGGCCACCCGGTACTACCTGTTCGGCGGCCGGGCGGTGGCGACCCGGACTGGTAAGACCGCCGTGTCGTACCTGGTCGACGACCACCAGGGAACCGCCACCCTCACGGTGGACGCGACCTCGCTGCAGCCCGCCAAACGGCGGTTCGACCCGTTCGGCGTGCCCAGGGACCCGGCTCCGGCGACCTGGCCGGGCGAGCGCGGATTCGTCGGTGGCACAGGAGATCCCGCGACCGGCCTGACCCGGCTCGGGGTCCGCGACTACGATGCCGCGACCGGGACGTTCGTGACCGTGGACCCGGAGTTGCACCCGGACATGCCGCAGCAGCTCAACGCCTACTCCTACGCGGTCAACAACCCGACGACGTTCAACGACGCCACGGGTAACCGCCCCGAGGACGTTCCGGGCTACTGCGTGGTGTGGCGCGGTGACTGCGGTTTCGACCCGGTCCTGGATGTGAAGGTGCCCAGCGGCCGCTACACGGTGGAGCAAGTCAGGCGGGTCGCCAAGGCCGCGAGGGTCGGCTGGGGTCAGCGGCCCGGCGCGCACAAAGGCTTCATGATCCCGATCTACTGGAACAGGAAGGCGAACCGGGCGTTTCCGGTGGGACTGAGCCCGTACGATCACTTCGACCGGGCTAACTGGACCGATGGTCTGGTCAATCGCTACATAGAACACATGACTGACTGCGATGCGGGTCTGCCGGGCGTTTACCGGAATCCATGCGGCAGCTACACCGACGCCAAGGGCGCGAAGATGGCGAACGACGCGGCCAACAAGAAACGCGAGCTCGCCGATCAGACTGGTGGGTTCTCGGCGTGTCTCGGGGTCAGTGGGTTCACCTACGGCGCCGAGGTGTGCATCTCCGCTGACGACAAGGGAGTCGGCTGGTCCGCGGGGTGGAAGCGGGTGTACGGCCCTGGTGGGATCGTTCCCGGCGCCAGCGTCGGGATCAAGGGCGGCGAGAGCGACATTCCCGGCATGGCGGGCACGGACACCGGCGGATCGCTGTCGATGCCACCGTTCCCGGTCGACGTCAGCGTGTCCAGGAGTGAGCCCGGCAAACAGCTGAACACGGGCTTCAGTGTTGGCACGCCCAACTTCTCCGGTCCGAACTACGAGGAGAGCCACTCGACCTCCGGCTACTGGTTCGGTGGCAAATGAGGAGATCGCGAATGTGGGGGAGAAGGGCGCTGGGACTCGGGATTGTTGTTCCGGCCCAGTCGGTTGCGGCCCCAGCGGCCCCAATGGACCAAAGCCCGGTGGCGCGAGCGAAAGCCACTGGGCAGCGGGTGGAACTGCCCGAGCGGACCACGGCCACCGGCCAGACGTTCGTCAATCCGAACGGGACGATGACGACGGAACAGCACGTTCAGCCGGTGCGGGGCCGCAAGGAGGGCAAGTGGGTCCCGATCGACACCTCGTTGCGGTTCACCGGCTCGGGAGTCGTCCCGGACGCCGCCGCTGTCCAGGTCGCGTTCTCCTCGGGCGGTTCGACCGCGCTGGTGCGACTGTCCGATGGGGACAAGACCGTCGAGCTGACCTGGCCGCACCCGCTGCCCAGGCCGGAGCTGACCAAGGACACCGCGCTGTACAGGGAAGTCCTGCCCGGTGTGGACCTGAGGCTCAAGGCGGTTCCGCAGGGCTTCACGAAGGTGCTCGTGGTCAAGGACCGCAAGGCGGCCGAGAACCCTGAGCTGGCACGGCTTTCCTTCGGGGTCAGGGCGAAGGGCCTGGCCGTCTCGAAGTCCGCGGACGGCACCATCCAAGCCACCGATCCCATGGGAAACCAGGTGTTCCACGCCGGGCGGCCGAGGATGTGGGACGCGAACCGGGGCAAGGAAACGGAGATGCCGGCCGAGCTGGCCGGCGACAGGATCACGATCGTGCCGGACACGGCGCTGCTCACCGCGCCGGACACCAAGTACCCGGTGGAGATCGACCCGGACTGGGGCGCGGGCAAGGCGTTCTGGGCTCTGGTCTACGGCACGCCAGGCAAGTTGACGGGCCAGGCGTACCCGAACGGTGACGGCGACAACCTCGCCAAGGTCGGCTACACCAACCGAGGTGACGGGCCGAACCCGACCGTGCTGACCCGGAGCTACTTCCAGTTCGACACCGGTTCGCTGGGCGGCAAGCACATCCTCTCCGCGGAGTTCAACGCCTTCGAGATCTACGCCCCGACCTGCGCGTTGCACGAGGTCGGCCTGCACGAGACCGGCGCGGTCAACTGGGGTACGACGTGGAACACGCAGCCGTGGATCGGGCAGCAGGTCGACCGGCGGAACGTGGCGTTCGGCTACAGCTCGTCGTGCCCGCAGAACTGGGTGGGATTCAACGCGTTGGGCGCGGTGGTCAACGCGGCCGCCGCCAAGTCGCCCACGACCACGCTGATGCTCAAGGCGGTCGACGAGAGCACGAACGGCAGCGACTCGTGGAAGAAGTTCGACCCGAACAGTGTGACGCTCAACGTGACGTACAACAGCATCCCGAACGCGCCGCTGTACAAGAACACCGACGGCAAGGACTGCACGTTGGTGCCGTCCCAGGCGTGGATCGGGCTCGGCACCAACGGGCCGAGGATCACCGGCATCCCGACCGATCCCGACGGTGGCAGCGTCTCGGTCGACTTCGAGTGGTACATCCGTGGCGGTGCGAGGAAAGGCGGCACGACCACGCTCGGACAGTCCGCCGGAAGCCGGTTCGGGGTCAACATCCCGAAGACCACGTTCAAGGACGGCGACACGATCGCCTGGCGCGCGAGGACGTTCGACAACATCGACCGCAGCCCGTGGTCGAACTGGTGCGAGGCGACGATCGACACGGTCCGGCCGTCCGAGCCGCCGAGGATATCCTCACCGGACTTCCCGAAGGACGGGATCGGCGGCGGGCTCGGCCAGACCGGCAGGTTCCTGCTCGAACCGGGTGACGTCAAGGACGTCGTCGCCTACCTGTACGACCTGCACGACCAGCCGCAGCACCGGGTCGAAGCCGGGCCGGACGGCAAGGCCACCGCGTTCGTCACCCCCGATGAGGACCGTCCCTTCGATTTCTACGCCAAGAGCGTCGACCGGGCCGGGAACGTCAGCGATCGGTCCGAGCCGTACCACTTCCGGCCCGGTGCCGGTGCGCCTCCGGCGGGGGAATGGCATCTGGACGGGGAGAACGGCGATACGACCGCGTTCGACAGTTCGGGCAAGAACAACCACGCCACCCTGGGCGGGGACGCGGCGACCAAGTGGACCATCGGGCGGCAGGGCGACGCGGTCGCGTTCACCGGCAACGGTTACGCGAGCACGGCCAAGTCCGCGATCCGGACCGACTCGACGTTCTCGGTGAGCGCGTGGGTGCGGCTCGACGCGTTCGAGAACGTGTGGCGGACCGCGGTCAGCCAGGACGGTGCCACCGTCAGCGGGTTCTTCCTGCAGGTGGATCCCACCTCGCGCAAGTGGCGGTTCATGATGCCGTCCACCTCGGCCACCGACTCACCGCGGACGTTCGCCGAATCCGATCAGCCCGCGGTGCCGGGAAAGTGGACCCACTTGGCCGGTGTGTACGACCAGTCCGTTCGTCAGCTGTCGTTGTACGTCGACGGTGTCCAGCAGGCGAGCAAGGCCACTCAGAACACGCCGTGGAACGCGGACGGGAAGCTCCAGATAGGTCGCGCCTGGTACGCCTCGAAGTACGTGGACCAGTTCCACGGCGCGATCGACGAGGTGCGCGTCTACGACCGGCTGTTGTCGGAGAAGGAACTGGGGGCGCTGGCAGCACCGTCCGTCAACGAGGGGTTCTGGACGCTCGACGGCGATCCGCGGGACTTCTCCGGCAACAACCGCATCGGGACGGTGAGCGGCGGTGTGACATGGGCGCCGTTCGGCGTGGTCGGCTCGGGGTCGGTCGAGCTGGACGGAACGTCCGGTCAGATCACCACCGCGCAGACCGTCCGCACCGACAGCAGCTTCACCGTCAGCGCCTACGTGCGGCTGATGGGGGAGAACGGCGACTGGCAGGCCGCGGTCAGCCAGGACGGCCCCAAGGCGTCCGGATTCAGCCTGCGCTATCGCAGTGATGTCAAGAAGTGGTCCTTCGGCGTGTCCACAGTGGATGCTCCGACGCCGGTCGTGGTGCGCGCCGACTCGCCCCAGGACGCCGCCATCGGCGAGTGGACCCAGCTCACCGGCGTGTACGACGAGCCCAAGCGGGAAGTCCGGCTGTACGTCAACAGCGCGCTGGTCGCGGTCACGCCGATCGCGTCCGACGTCCACTTCGTCAACGTGCCCGGCTCGCTCGTGATCGGCCGGGCCAAGCTCGACGGCGCGGGAGCCCGGTTCTTCAAGGGCTTCGTG
This sequence comes from uncultured Actinocrispum sp., assembly GCA_966244135.1. Taxonomy (GTDB): domain Bacteria; phylum Actinomycetota; class Actinomycetes; order Mycobacteriales; family Pseudonocardiaceae; genus Kibdelosporangium. Next base: position 6,388 of record CBIMJO010000403.1, read on the forward strand.
GACCACGTGATGGTGTACGCGGGCGTGCGCACCGCGAGTGAGATCCAGGCGGACTCCCGGATCCCACCGCAACCGCCCACCACTGTCTACTCGGGACAGTTCTCCCGGTGGATCACCAACGGGACGGTCCCGCACCAGCTGACCCTCGGGCAACCGGTGCGGGGCGGGAAGTTCGAGGGAAGCCTCGGCTTTCCCGCCGAGCAGGACGCGCCGGGCACCGTGCTGCTCAACCTGTGCATGTCCGGTGCGGACCAGTTCTCCTCGGCCGACCCGGCATGCGAGGGCAAGCGCGTGGTGGGGCCGATCGGGCTGGTGTATCGGGAGCCGCAGGACGACATCCCGATGACAGCTATCTACTCCTGTCAGGTGACGGCCACCGACCGGTTCGAGTCACCCGACCCGAACTGTGCCGGGTACACCAAGCTCGGCGTGCTCGGGTACGCCAAGGCCTACGAGCGGCTGGTCCGGCACCGATCGACCTACGGACAGGGCGAGCTGCGCTCGGGTGCCCACCGCGTCCCATCCGGGTATGAGCTCGACATGGCCCTTGGCGTGATACCGATGTACGGCATGGCCGACACCGTCGCGTTGCGCATCTGCCAGAAGTCCGGCGACAACTACCTTTCGACGCGGACCGACTGTGAGGGCGGGCAACAGGTGGAGGTGACGGGCTCGATCTGGCCTGCCGCACCGGCGGACCGGGAGAGCATGGAACTGTGGCGGTGCCGGACGGGGACCGGTGACCTGTTCGAGTCGCTCGACCCCGGCTGTGAGGGCCAGACCGTGGATCGGTCACTCGGTTTCGTGATCGCGAATCCGTGAGGAACGGTCCCGTGGTTCCCCGGCCGGCTGCCGGAGACCCACGGGATCCCTGTCTTCCCACCCTGCTAGGAGATTCAGCGCCGGGCGTGTGGTTGGGTCACCGCTCCCGGACGGCGTAGGTCAGGTGCGTCACCCTCGGGGAGTGCTCCGCGCGGACCGGCTCCAGGGCCACGCGGCCCGCGTCCACGCCCTCGAACAGGCGGACTCCGGCGCCGAGCAGCACGGGGGAGAGCGCGATCGTGAACTCGTCGATCAGGCCGGCGTTCACGTACTCCAGGATCGTCGCGCCGCCGCCCGCGATGCGGACGTCCCGGTCACCGGCGGCAACGCGGGCCTGGTCGAGCGCGGTCTCGATGCCGTCGTTGACGAAGTGGAAAGTCGTCCCGCCCGGCCGCTCCCAGGGGTCACGCTTCTCGTGCGTCACAACGAAGACCGGCGTGTGGAACGGCGCATCCTCCGGCCACATCCGCTCACCGGCGTCGAACATGCGCTTGCCCATCACGCTCGCACCGGTGCGCTCGAACGTCTCCCGCAGGATGTCGTTGTCGCGACCCTCTTCGCCGCCCTCGCCGAGCTTCAGGTTCTCCAGGAAGTACCGCTGCGGGAACACCCTCCGCTGCAGTTCCATCCACTGTTTCCCCATCACC
>CBIMJO010000404.1:0-7854 GCA_966244135.1 uncultured Actinocrispum sp.
GGGCGTGGGTTGCGGTCGTGGGGGGCGCCTCGTTGGGGGTGGGTTTGGGCTCGTGGGTGCCAATCTGGTGGGGGGGGCCCCCACCCCCCGCCCACGGCGCCGCAGCCTACCTCGCCCAGGCCTTTCCCGGCCGGTTCACCCTCGGCCTGGGGGTCGGCTACCCGCAGCAGGCACAGAGCGTCGGCCGCGAGTTCGGCAGCCCCCTGACCACTATGCGCGACTATGTCACCGCCATGGACGGCGAGACCTGGCCGCCCGCGCCGAATACCGCCTATCCGCGGATTCTCGGCGCGAACGGGCCGAAGATGCTCACGCTCGCCGGTGAGATCGCCGACGGCGCCCTGCCCGCCGGGCTGCCGCCGGAGCACACCGCACGGGCCAGGCAGCTGCTCGGCCCGGACAAGCTGCTCGTGGTCGGCCAGTCCGTGGTGATCGACGACGACCGCGACCGGGCACGGGAAGCCGCCCGGCAGGTGCTCACGACCTGGGCGAGCCGCGCCAGTTTCGGGACCACGCTGGCCGAGTTCGGCTACCCCACCGAAGTGAACGACCAGCTGGTGGATGCGCTCGTCGCCCACGAAGGACCGGACTCGATCGCCGCGAAGATCCAGGCACACCTGACGGCCGGCGCGGACCACGTCACCCTGCTGCAGCCGATCGGCACCGAACTCACCCCAGGAATCGACCGACTCGTGCGAGTCGCCCCGGCTCTCACCAGCTAATCGGGTAGCAAGCCGGCAGCGAGGGTGTCGACCAACGACCTCGCCAGGCGCCGATCGGAGTCCTCGTCATCCTGCCGGTCGGTGAAATGGCCCAGAAAAGCGTGCTGCAGGCAGGCCCCGAGCAACAGCGCGGCCGCGGCCTGCGGATCGATACCGGGTGTGATGCGGCCGAGATAGCGCTCTGCGGACAGATACTCGGCTACGGCATCGCTCACGTGCGCGGGTCCGGCGCCACGCTCGCGCAATGCCTGCCGGTGCGCGGCCAGCAGGTTCGGTTCGGCGAACAGCGAGGCGGCCATCGGGAAGTTGAGGCGGTAGAACGCGATCGCCGCGCGGGCGATGTCTTCGAGGGTCTCTCGGACGGTCCCCTGCCCCACTCGCTGGCCCAGCCCGCCGAGCAGGGACGCGAGGCTGTTGGGGGCGCGCTCGCTCAGCACGGCCAGGAACAGGTCGGTCTTGTCTCGGAAGTGCTTGTACAGCGCGGCTTCGGAGTAGCCGGCCTCCTTCGCGATCTGCTTGGTGGTCGCGTGGGCGAGGCCGTGGGTGCGCATCACGCGTGCGGCCGCGTCGAGCATCCGGTCGCGAGTGCTCATCGTCTCTCCCGGTTGACAAGTGAGTGGGCGCTCACTAACTATAGTGGTTAGTGAGCACTCACTAACCGTTGGAGGAACCATGAACGCCCTACGTGTCGTGTGCGTCGGCGACAGCATCACCCGAGGTCAGGTCAGTTTCGACTACGTCGAGTTGTTACGAAAACGGCCACACAACGCGCCGACCGAGTTCATCAACGCGGGCGTGAACTACGACCTCGCCTACTCCGTCCGCCGTCGGCTCGACGACGTAGTAGCCCATCGGCCTGACATCGTCCTCGTCCTGGTGGGCACCAACGACGCCAACGCCACGCTCGGCGCCAGCAACCGCCGCCTGGTCACCCTGCTCAAACGGCCACCGGAGCGCCCGACCGCACAGCGGTTCCGGGACGACCTCACCGCGATCACGACCGAACTCCAGGCCCACGCCCAGGTCGGCCTGCTCTCGTTGCCGGTCATCGGCGAGGACCTCGACTCCACGCCGCTGCGCCGCGCGACCGAGTACAGCGCCATAGTGCACGAGGTCGCCGCCGCCAATCAGGCCGGCTACCTGCCGTTGCACGAACGCCAGCTCGAATACCTGCGCGCCAACGGAAACCGGCCTCGCACCCACTATCGCCCGGGCCTGGGGTTGTCTTCCCGCGCGTCGATGCAGCATTTCCTGTTACGCCGCAGCTTTGACGACATCTCCGCGCGCCGGGGCCTGAGCCTGACCACCGACACCATCCACCAGAACACCACTGGCGCCACCCTGATCGCCGATGTCATCAGCGAGTTCCTGGCGCGGGCACACGTCGATCGGCCAGCTCCCGGTGGTTCATTCACACGGCCCGTGTGAGACAAGGTAGCGTCGAACTTGTTGGGTGATCACTGTCTGGAAAGGGGCATGCGGGGCGGGTTGTGAGCACTTCCGAGGAGCGGTCGACGCGGTTGACCAACGGCGAGTACGGCTCAGTGATGCGGGCGGCGCCGTCGCCGGTGCTGGTCGTGGGCTCGAACGGGGACGTGCTGGAGCTCAACGAGGCCGCCGCGTTGCTCTTCACCACCGCCCGGCCTGGGCTTTCCCTGGACGACGTGGTGCCATCGTGGCTCGCTCGGGCGCACAGGCAGAACGCGCGCGAGCCGGTGCGCGGGCTGATCGCCGGGCGTGACTTCCAGGCTCTCGCCGCGCCTTTGGGGAGCGCCGTGGCGTGGTGGCTGCTCGACGTCACCGACCACCAGCGGACCAAGCAACTGCTGGAAGCCGAACGGGAGCGCACGGCTTTCCTTGCGCACGCGTCGACTCTGCTGCTGTCGTCGATGAACCTGGGCCGGTGCATGGACATCACCGCCCGGCTCGCGGCCGAGTACCTGGCCGACGCGGCAGTGGTCATCCTGCCGCCGAAGCTGAACAAGCTGACCATGGTCTGGCACGAGCGCGGCGGACGGCCGGTGCGGGAGGTGCTGGTCGCCGATCCGGCGACGGTGCCGGGCCTGGACATCGCGCTGAAGGGGTTCCCGCCGGTCCCGTCGCGGTGGATCGACCCCGCGAGCGTCGCGGCCTGGGTCATCCCGGACGGGTTCGGGCCGATCGGGTCGGTTGCGGTGGTTCCGTTGCCGGGACAGGGCGTGCCCGCCGGAGCGCTGGTGTTGCTGCGCAAGTCGAACCGGGCGGCGTTCAGCGAGAACGAAGAGGTCGTAGCAAGGTTGTTCGCCGCCCGTGCGGGCGCCGCGATGGCCGCGGCCCGGCTTTATGCCGAGCAGGCCAGCATCACCGAGGTCCTGATGCGGGACCTGATCCCGCCGCGGCTGGAGCACGCCGATGGGATCGAGTTCGCCGGTGGCTACCTGCCGTCCGGCATCGCCGACCGGGTCGGCGGCGACTTCTACGACCTGCACCCGGCCGGCCGAGAGTCGTTCCTGGTGCTGGGTGACGTGTGCGGCAAGGGACTTGAGGCCGCGGCGATGACCGGCAAGATCCGCAACACGCTGCATGCGTTGCTGCCCTTGGCGAACAACCATCAGCGGATCCTGACCATGCTCAACAGTGCTTTGCTCACCTCGCATCACACGCGGTTCGCGACGCTCGTGTTCGTCTCGGCCGTGCGCGAGGGACCTCGAGTCCGGCTGCGGCTGACCAACGCGGGTCATCTGCCGCCGTTGATCGTGCGCAACAACAGGTCGGTCGAAGAGGCGCGGACTCAGGGCAGTCTCGTTGGCGTACTGCCGGAAGTGCATGCCAACACGGCTGTTGTGCATCTGGAACCGGGCGAGTCCTGTGTGCTCTACACGGATGGGATCACCGAGGCGCGCGGCGGCCCGTTGGGTGACGCTTTCTTCGGTGAGGAGCGGCTGGCCAGTGCGTTGGCCGAATGTGCCGGTATCCCCAGCGAAGCGATCGTGGAACGCGTGCAGATGCTTGCCACACAATGGATCGGCGACAACCACCATGACGACATCGCCGTCGTGGCCATCTCCGCTCCCCGGCATCAGGACGCGCGATGACGCAAACCGTAGCCACCGATGTGGTCGATCGGTTGTGGTCGGCGGTCTCGTCCGGCGATGAGTACGCGGCCGCGCGAGTCGTGTTCGGTGCGCTGGAAGATGGCCTGGCGCCTGAGGACGCGTTGCTCGACGTGATCGCCCCGGTTCAGGCCAAGGTCGGGCGGGAATGGGCGGCGAACCGGATCAGCGTCGCGCAGGAACACGCGGCGACGGCCATCAACGACCGGGTGATCGCGGCGATGGCGCACCACCAGGCCGCGCGGGTGGAGTCTCGGCTGGGCCGCGTCGTGGTCGCGTGCATCGACGGCGAATGGCACGCACTGCCCGCGCGGCTGCTCGCCGAGGTGCTGCGGTTGCGGGGCTGGCAGGTGGAGTTCCTCGGCGCGAAGGTCCCGGCGCAGCACCTGATCGCGCACCTGCACCTGACTGGGCCGGACGCGGTGGCGTTGTCGAGTTCGATCGCCACCCGACTGCCGACCGCGCACGCCACGATCACCGCGTGCCAGGCCGCGGGTGTGCCTGTGCTCGCTGGAGGTGCTGCTTTCGGCCCCGATGGCCGTTATGCGCGGCTGCTCGGTGCGAACGCGTGGGCGCCGGATGCTCGCCGCGCCGCAGACCTGTTGGCCTCGGGTCTTCGGCAGGCCGAGGCGCACCAGCCGATCGACGACCTGCCGCACCTGGCCGACCAGGAGTACACGATAGTCGCCCGGACCGCGCGGTCGCTGGTCAAACAGACCATGACAGACCTCGTCGCGCAGGTGCCCGCGATGGCGCAGTACACGCCCCAGCAGCTGGAGCACACCACCGAGGACATCGCCCAGATCGTCGACTTCCTGGCCACCGCGCTCTATGTGGACTCGGCGGACCTGTTCACCGGGTTCCTGCGGTGGACCGCGGACATCCTGGCGGCGCGCGGGGTGCCCGGGCGGGTACTACTGCCCACCCTCGACGTGCTTGCCTTACAGCTCAAGGACTTCACCCGGGCGAGCCGGCTGCTCAAGGAATCCCGCGACGACCTCGACGGAGCCCTGTGATGACCCCCGGCTTCACCGTGACGGTCAGCCTCCGCGATCCCCACACGGTCGAGGTCCGCCTCGCCGGCGACCTGACCTTCGAGACCGCCCAGGACCTCGACGCGACCATCGCCCAGCAACTCCTGGACGTCCCCGAGATCCGCGACCTGGTCCTCGACTGCGCGGACATCGCCACGATCGACTCCACCGGCCTGTCCATCCTCCTGATGGCCAAACGCCGTACCCAGCAAGCCAACACCCAGCTGCACCTCGACAACCGCCCCCTGCGCCTCGACCGCATGCTCACCCTCACCGGCACCCACGCGTACCTCGTTGACACTCCCCAGCCGCCGCTCTGAGCCCAGATGAAGCCGTCCGGGCGCCGCTCGCTTGACACGCGTTACGGGCTTACAGGTCGGCTAGCAACTCGCCGAGACCGGCGCGTTCGGCGGCCAGCTCGGCGCGGATGACCTCGAGCAGACGAGCTACCCAGTGACGGCCGCCTGCGCCAGAAGTACCCCAGAACCGGGAGAAAGTGTACTCATTGGACACCAGCGGAGCGTCCCCTGTGGACAGCAGGACTTCAGCGAGGTGGGGGTGCTGGTGGAACTTGGCGCGCAAGAGGGCGGCCATGACGGCGAGGCGGGTGTCCGGCCAGCCGTCGCGGCGAGGGGACCGCTCGGCAAGTCTTCTGGCCTCGTGCGGGTTTTCGGTTCCGGCGATACGGACGCGCTGCTGTTCGTCGCAGGTGCTCAGGCCCCAGTAGGCGTGGACGACGGTGGGGTAGGTGGTACCGCCGATGGTGATGGGCGCGGGATAGTTGTTCTGCAGGACGTCCAGGTCAGGGTCCGGTGGCCATCCCGTGAGGTGGGCCGCACCGGTCAACGTCACGGTGGGCAGGGGCGAGTGGTCCGGGCCGTCGGCCGGAACGCGCTGCTCGAAGGCTTCGCGTGCCTGCGACCGTTCCGCGAAGTAGGCCAGGGCGCTTTGCCGGGCCGCTTCGCCATGGTCGAACGCCAGATTCTGCAGTGGACCGTCCTTGGAATCCATGTTCCCCAAGGCATAAGCGCGCAGGTGCTCGGGAATCGCGAGATATGCCTCATGAAGCGCGGTGCGGTTCTCATCGGTCTGCTCCCCCCAGCAGGCCGCCACGTGCCCTCGATGCGTTCACCGTCGAGCATGCGGAAAGTTCTCTGGAAGTGCCCCACGAGCGCAAGCCTACGGGTCACCGGATGATCGTCGTCAGGACGTCGACGCCCAGGTGCATCAGGCGCTGGAGATTGAGGCGGTGGTGGATCATCCGGCCGTCGCGGACGGACACCAGCAGACCGGCGTCCCGCAGCCGGGTGAGGTGGCGGGACACCTGGGGCAGCGTCATTCCGGTGCGGGCCGCCAGGTCGGACGTGGTGATCGGTTCGTTGACCAGGTGGCGGCACAGCGACAACCGGGCCGGGTCGGCGAGGATCGCGAGACGCTCACGGACCTGGGCGAGAGTGTCCTGAGTGGCCGGTCCCGCAGCTGGAAAGTGCACTACCACTGGGAAAGCCAGGTCCACCTTGACGATGAGGTGTGGACGGGCATGCACAGACGGAACCAGCAGACAACGGCGGCCACGGAGATCGGCGTGCAAGGGCTGGAGTTTGTCGAACACGACCGCGGGCGGATCGGCACGCACGGTCGCGTTCTGACTCAGTGAAGCCAAAGCCTCGGCGACCGGCAACGCGCTGACCCGCGCCCGCACCGCCGCGCACTCGGTCTCCAGCCGGTGCGCGACCCGCGCCCACTCCTCGGTGAAGAACGAGTCGGCGCACGCTCGCAGCAGGTCCAGCAGATCCGCGCGGAACGCCATGGGATCAGAGACAAGGTGCCTGGCCAGCTCGCCACGCCCGAAGGACCGCCGTTCGCACGAGGCGACGTAGGAGTCCCGCGCGGCCGCGGACCCCAGCAGGTCGCCGATCTCGACCATGCCGCCGTGGATCGCCTCGGCCGCGGTCCCGGTGAACAGGTCCAGTGGCAGCTCCGAGATCCGCCGCAGCTCCTCGTCGAACGACTGCCCGAGCGGCAGCGCGAACGGCAGCAGCAGCCGGCACCGACGCCGTGCCCACAACGGAGCGTAGGTGTTCAGCCTGCTCTGCAGATCCGCAGGCAGATCTGCGCGCACCCGGGACAGCCACGGCCGCGCCTCGAAATGGTGCTCCGGCTCGGCGATCGAGTGCAGGCACGCGAGCAGCTCGGCCAGCGGCGACACCCCCGCGACGAGGTCCGCCGGCCGCACGCCGGTGAGGGTCAGGACGACAGGCATGTGCCCAGCGTACGACCCATCCTTACCGCGGTCGCGGTAACTGTCCCGGGAACGGCGCCTGCCCGGACCTAGCCTTCCGGAACCGCCAGGGGGCCGACACGAGAGGCCAGGCCGATGGATGACTTCCTGCACACGTTCTTCGATCCCGACGAGATCCTCGGTGTCCTGCCCGCGCTGCTCACCGAGGGGCTGCGCAACACCCTGCTGATCGCCGTGCTGGCGATCGTGTTCGGTGTCATCGGCGGCGTGGTGCTGGCCATGCTGCTGCTGTCCCGGCATCGGCTGGTGCGGCTGCCGGCCCGGCTGTACGTCGACGTGTTCCGCGGCCTGCCCGCGATCGTCACCGTCAGCCTGGTCGGCGTCGGGCTGCCCGCGGCCGGTCTGCGCCCGTTCGGCCGGGAACCGCTCGGTTACGCGGTCCTGGCGATCGCGCTGATCTCGGCCGCGTACTCGGCCGAGATCTTCCGGTCGGGCATCCAGGCCGTCCCGGCCGGGCAGTTGCACGCCGCCCGCAGCCTCGGCATGCCCTACCTCACCGCCATGCGCGTTGTCGTTGTCCCCCAAGGCATCCGCAACGTCCTGCCGGCGCTGGCCGGCCAGTTCATCATCGACGTCAAGGAGAGTGCCCTGGTGTACCTGCTCGGGCTCGGCTTCGGCCAGCGGGAGCTGTACTTCATCGCGCAGGAGCGGCAGGCGGCGACGTACAACTCGTCCGCACTGGTCGCCGCGGGATTGTGCTACCT
>CBIMJO010000405.1:0-7850 GCA_966244135.1 uncultured Actinocrispum sp.
CCCAGGGGACGACAGTTACGGTCGAACTTAACTCGCCAGTAGGAACCGCCCCCGACGACGCGGAGGTAGGCGTGCCCAACGTCCTGGAGACGCTGCAGAGCATCCGGATCCTGCACCGAGCGGGGCTGGTACCGGTTCCGAGACTGGACGAGGGCCTGCGGTCGCTGCTCTACATCCGCCAGATCGGCCCGGTCGCGGGCGCGGTGCGGATGTCCGCACGGCGCGACCCGCACCGGGCCGGCCTGGTCGACGACCGCGGCCCGCTGACGTTCGGCCAGCTCGAGCACCGGTCGAACGCGCTGGCCCGGGCCTGGGCCGAGCGTGGCTACGGCGAGGGCTCGGTGATCGGCGTGCTCTGCCGCGACCACCGCGGCCTGGTCGAGGCCATGCTCGCCGCGGGCAAGCTCGGTGCGCGGCTGCTGCTGATGAACACCGGCTTCGCCAAGCCGCAGTTCGTCGACGTGGTCAAGCGCGAGCAGGTGTCCGCGCTGGTCTACGACGAGGAGTTCACCGACCTGCTGTCCGAAGTGGACCTCCCGCGCTACCTGGCCTGGGTGGACGACGGCTCGACCGGCGGCGGGATCCCCACCCTCGAGGAGCTGATCGCGAGCACCGACGACCGGCCGACGCGGGCGCCCGGCAAGCCCGGCGGCCTGGTCCTGCTCACCAGCGGCACCACCGGGACGCCGAAGGGCGCCCCGCGGCAGATCAGGTCCGGGCTGTCCGCGGCCCAGTTCCTCGACCGGATCCCGTTGCGCACCGGGGAATGCACCGCGCTGGCCGCGCCGATGTTCCACGGCACCGGCCTGTCCCAGTTCGTCCTGGCGTTCGCGCTGGGCTGCACGGTGGCGGTGCGGCGGAAGTTCGACCCCGAGGCCACGCTGAAGATGGTGCAGGACAACAAGGCCACCGAGCTCGTGCTCGTTCCCACCATGCTGCAACGGATCCTGGACCTCGGCGACGAGGTCATCGGCCGCTACGACACCAGTTCGCTGCGGATCGTCTTCTCCGCGGGCTCGGCGCTCTCGCCCGAACTGGGCAACCGGGCGACCAAAGTGTTCGGTGACGTCATCTACAACCTTTACGGCTCAACGGAAGTGGCCGTCGCCGCGGTCGCGACGCCAGAGGACTGGCGGGCGGCGCCCGGGACGGTCGGCAAAGTCCCGTGTGGATGCCGCGTGCACCTGTACGACGAACACGGCGGCAGGATCACCGAGCCGGGTGTGACCGGCCGGGTGTTCGCCGGCAGCGACCTGGCGTTCGGCGGCTACACCGACGGGCGGCACAAGGAGATCATCGGCGGCCTGCTGTCCACAGGGGACGTCGGCCACTTCGACAGCGAGGGACGGCTGTTCATCGACGGCCGGGACGACGAGATGATCGTGTCCGGCGGCGAGAACGTCTTCCCTGTGGAGGTGGAGAACCTGCTCGCCGAGCACCCCGGAGTCGTTGAGGCGGCGGTGATCGGCGTGCCCGACCCGGAGTTCGGCCAGCGGTTGCGGGCCTTCGTCGTCCGCCGCGACGGGATCGAGCTCGACCAGGACGACCTCAAGACGCACGTGCGGGCCAACCTGGCCAGGTACAAAGTGCCCCGGGATGTCCGGTTCCTGGATGCGCTCCCACGCAACGCGACAGGCAAACTGCTACGCCACCGCCTGACCGAAATGGACTGAGTCGCTTGTCCCGGGTGGGCGCCGGACTTCTCGACGGCCCAGATTCCCGCTGGCCGCACGGACCGAAAGACCCAAGTACAACCCGGTACGAGGGCCTTCCGGCCGCGCGCCCAGCGGAAACCTGGATCCGCCGAATAAGCCCACCGCCCACCCGGGACAAGCGACGCCTCATTCCCACTCAATACCGAATAGGCCGGGCCCGAAATCGATGGCCACGGCGTGCACGCTGCGCCGGGTGTCGAGGCTGAGGTTGCGCATGCGGGGGTGTTTCTGGCCGGTGGGGCGGGCGAACTGCTGGCAGCGGGCCGGAACGTTTGCGGAATTGAAGTGGATCTCCAGGAGATACTCCCGGATCGGCCGCCGGAACTCGCGCCAGTGGGTGCGGTTGCAGGTCGGATAGGGCGGTCCGGCATTCTCCAGTTCGTACTCGATGAGGTATGTCTCACCACGCCGAATGGGCTGGTCGAACATGAGCTCGGCGACCATCAGGCCATTCTCGCTGTCGATCTGCTGGCGGCCCAGATGGCAGTTGCGCACGGTGGTGAGCGCGGGTGCGCCGGCCGCCGGGTCGTCGGAGTTGTAGATCAGCAGCCACCGGTCCAGGCCGTCGGTGCGGGCTTCGAACACCGCGCGGGTGGTGATCGAGCGCTGGCCGCCGTCGTCGCCGAGCTGGCAGCGGTCGTGCAAGCCCACCAACGTGAGTTGCTGCTCCTGGTCGAGTGCGTTGGGGGTGCCGAGGGCGGTGAGGAGTCCTAAGAGGACATCGCGCTGGAAGCGCACGGTCTCGGCCGGCCGGGACGCGGTCGCGGCGGCGACCTGCTTGCCGCGCGGGCGCGGCGGCGGGAGCAGCGCGAGCAGCGAACCGGAGGGGAGTTTGAGGATCGCTTCCAGTTCCGCCAGCGCGGTCAGCGAGTCGTTGCGTTCCGGCTGGCGCTTACCGGACTGCCAATAGGACAGCGCGGCAATGCTGACGGGAGTACCGCGTGCGCGTAACCTCGCTTGTATTCGGTCGAGGCTGAGCCCGCTGGACCGAATGGCCGAGCGTAAGGCTTCGGCGAACTGCGAGTCGCCGTGTGCGTTTTCGATATGGCCCCGTGCAGAGTTCCCCGACATGTGCTGACCGACCGACTTAGTGCGATGCTTTTGACCCCTGACCCAGACCCGAAAGAGGGTAGCAGTAACCCTCGGCGTGTCGTCAGGTTCACAACGACCATAATTGACCACCGTTCGGCTGATGGACATTGGGCCGAACGGGCTAACACTGGTAATGGGAAACCTGGAGGTGCGGGTGCGACGCAACATCCTGATCACCGGCGCGAGTTCCGGCCTCGGCGCGGAGATGGCCAGGCAGTTCGCGGCCAAGGGCCGCAACCTGGCGCTGTGCGCGCGCCGCGCTGACCGGCTCGACGAGTTGCGGGCCGCGCTGCTGGACGCCTACCCGGAGATCACGGTCTCGGTCCGGCCGCTCGACGTCGACGACCACGACGCGGTTTTCCGGGTGTTCCACCAGTTCTCCGACGAGCTCGGCACGATCGACCGGGTGATCGTCAACGCCGGTATCGGCGGCGGCAGGACCATCGGCACGGGCGGGTTCGCCGACAACGCCCGGGTCGCGCGGACCGACTTCGTCTCCGCGCTGGCCCAGTGCGAGGCCGCGATGGACATCTTCCGCGCGCAGAACACCGGTCACCTCGTGGTGATCTCCTCGCTGACCGCGCTGCGCGGCTTCCGCGGCGGGGCGGCGGTGTACGCCGCGAGCAAGGCCGGGATCTCCTCGCTGGCCGAAGGCATCCGCGGCGACGTGCTGGGCACGCCGATCAAGGTGACCACCGTTCAGCCGGGCTTCATCCGCACCGAGATCAACGAGAAGGGGAATTATCCGATGATCGTCGGGGTGGAGAAGGGCGTCCGGTCGATCGTGCACGCCGTCGAACGGGAGAAGGCAGTGGCCAACGTGCCGCGGTGGCCGTGGAGTGTGATCGGCGTCGCGATGAAGGTCACGCCGTTGCGGCTGTTGGCTAAGTTCACCTGATGGCGCTCGTCTATCTGGTCCGGCACGGGCAGGCGTCCTTCGGTGCGGACGACTACGACGTCCTCTCGCCGGCGGGACACCTGCAGGGCAAGATCGCCGGCGACGAGCTGCGCCGCCGGGGTGTCCAGCCGGACCAGGTATGGAGCGGAACCCTGTCGCGGCAACGGGAGACCGCCGTGGCCGCCGGGTTCGGCCCGCCCAGCGAGGATGCGCGGTGGAACGAGTTCGACCACATCGGCCTGGTGCGCGATTTCGGTGCCGGCGCACCGGATGCGCGCGATCCGCGGGCGTTCCAGCTCGCCTTGGACGCCGCGCTGCGGGACTGGACCGGTGGGGACGGCTTCCGCGCGTTCAGCGAGAACGTCAACGCGGTTCTGGACGAGCTGCTCGCCGGGCTGGGCAAGGGCGGGACGGCGCTGGTGTTCACCTCCGGCGGCGTGATCGGGGCGGTCTGCGCGCGGCTGCTCGGGCTCGATGGCGCCGGTTTCGTCGCGATCAACCGGGTCTCGGTGAACGCCGGGATAACGAAGATCGTCAGCGGCCGGTCCGGCACCAGCCTGGTGTCCTACAACGACCACGCCCACTTCGAGGGTGAGCACCGGGAGTTGCTGACCTACCGGTAAAGCGGGCCGGGGAACAGGTACTGCGCGGCCGGGATCGCGCCGCTGCGCGTCCACGCGGCGAAGAACCCGCTCAGGTCCACACCGGACTCCTGGCAGGCCAGCCGTTCGAAGTCGCCGAGCGACACCGCGCCGAACTGCTGGTTGGCCACGAAGAACTGGAGCGTGCGGAAGAAGGGCTCGTCGCCGACCGTGCGGCGCAACGCGTGCAGCATCAACGGCCCGGCGGACCCGGCGTCCTGCCAGAAGCCGGCGTGCCCGACCGCGGCCCGGTACTCGGTGTCCAGGTCGCTGCCCTCGGTCGCTTCCCGCCACAGCCAGTCCGCGTACGCGGCTAAGCACTCCTTCACGGGAAGATCGTGCAGGGTGAAAGTTAAGAACTTGTCAGGATGTCATGCGGCTTTCTCGGCGGCGGCGATCAGCAGGTCCACGATCTTGACCGCCTTGTCGGTGGCCGGGGGAGCGCCGGTGATCATGTCGCTCCAGACGAACGACTCGCACACCCGCACGATCACGTAGGCGAAGTCGGTCACGTCGATGTCGTCGCGCAGCGCGACCTCCGCGCGCAGGAAGTCCGAGGTCCACTCGATCAGCCGCGCCTGCACCACGCTCTGCTTGGACGTGATGATCCGCAGCGCGTACTCGGCGTCCTCGGCGACGAACTTCTGCAGCGCCTCGAAGCTGCGGATGCTCGCCAGCGACTTCTCCAGCACCCGGGTCATCAGCGCCCGGCCGGTGCCGCGGGAGCGGGCCCTGGTCTCGTTGAGCGCCCGCTCGTTGAGCGACCAGATCACCTCGCCGAGCAGCTGCTCGCGGCTGCCGCACCAGCGGTACAGCGTCGCCCGGCTGACCCCGAGCTCGGCCGCCAGCTGCTGCATGTCGACCCGGCGCCCGGCGAGGAACCAGGACTTGGCCATGCGGAACGCGTCGATGGGCGCGGAGCGGGGCGCCGGTGACGGTCCGCGCAGCGCGCGGGTCAGCGGGGTCGTCGACATGGTGCCACCATACCGTGTTGCATTCCGGAGACATATCCGCTCGTTGACCTCACGTGAGTCAGAGTGTCAAAATGTCTCATGGACTTCCGTGACACCGCTGAGGAGGCGGCGTTCCGAGCGAAGCTGCGCGACTGGTACGCGGGCAACTTCGACGCCGAGAAGATGCCCGCCGCCGGCCGCCCGGACGTGAGCTTCCTGCGCGAGTGGAGCCGGCGGCTCTTCGACGGCGGCTACATCGGCCTCACCTGGCCCAAGGAGTATGGCGGGCAGGGACTGTCGCCCGGCTACCAGGCCATCTACTTCGAGGAGATGGTCCGCGCCCAGGCGCCCGAGCACATCGGGGTGATCGGCCTGAACATGGCCGGCCCGACGATCATCGCGTGGGGCACGCACGAGCAGAAGGAACGCCACCTGGCGAAACTGCTGTCCGGCGAGGAGATCTGGTGCCAGGGCTTCTCCGAGCCCGGCAGCGGTTCGGACCTCGCGGGCGCCCGCACTACGGCCGTGCTCGACGGCGACCACTGGGTGGTCAACGGGCAGAAGGTGTGGTCGTCGTACGCGCACATCGCCGACTGGTGCATCCTCGTGGTGCGCACCGACCCGTCCGCCGAGAAGCACGCCGGCCTGTCGTACCTGCTGGTGGACATGCACTCGCCGGGCGTGGAAGTGCGGCCGCTCAAGCAGATCACCGGTGACCCGGAGTTCAACGAGATCTTCTTCACCGACGTGCGCGTGCCCAAGGAGTCGATCCTCGGCAGGCCCGGCGACGGCTGGAAGGTCGCGATGACGACCCTGCTGCACGAGCGCGGCACCATGGCCTTCGCGCTCGTCGCCCAGCTGCGCCAGCACTTCACCAAGCTCGTCGAACTGGCCAAGCAGCCCGCCCCGGACGGCAGCATCCCCGCGAACGACCCCGTCGTGCGGGACGCCATCGCCCGCGAGTGGGTCGAGCTGCAGTCGTTGGCGTTCACCAACTACCGCACGCTGACCACGTTGCTCGCCAAGGGCCAGCCCGGTCCGGAGAGCTCGGTCGTCAAACTCGTGTGGAGCGAGGCGAACCAGCGGCTGACCAAGCTCGCCCGCAGCCTGCAGGGCCTGTCCGGGATGCTGGACGACGAGGGCGGCGTCTGGGACGGCTACTGGCAGTACCGCCAGCTTCGCAGCCGTGGCAACACGATCGAAGCCGGCACCTCCGAAATCCTCCGCAACATCGTGGCCGAGCGTGTGCTTGGTCTTCCTCGTAGCCGATAAGACAGGGCCGTTGGGAAAATATAATGGATTTCGCATTCTCGGCCGAACAGGACATGCTGCGGGTCGCCGCCAAGGAGTTCCTCGCCGAGCAGTTCCCGCTGGACGGCGTACCGGCCATTGTGGACGGTGAGCCGGGCTGGCAGCCGGAGAGCTGGCAGCAGCTGGCCGAGCTGGGCTGGACCGACCCGGACCTGACCCTGCTGGACCACATCGTGCTGTTCGAGGAGACCGGCGCGGCTCTGCTGCCGGGCCCGTTCTTCGCGACGGTCGCCCTGGCGTGGCCCGCGTTCGATGACGAGCTGAAGACCCAGGTGTCGAACGGTGACCTACGGGTGTCCTTGGCGTGGGCCGAAAACGGCCGGCCGCAGGACCTCCGGCACACCGACTACGCGACTGGCGCCGACGCCGACGGGCGCGTGACCGGCACGAAGGTCCTCGTCCCGGACGCGGCTTCGACCGATGCGCTCGTGGTGGTCGTGGACGGCGGCGCACTTCGGCTGGTTCGTACCGCGGACGCCGATGTGCGGGCATTGTCCACTTCGGACCGTTCGCGCCGGTTGTACGAGGTGTCCTTCGACAACGCGCCTTCCCGTGCGCTCGACGGTTCGCTCGCCGACATCGAGAACCGCGCGATGGTCCTGGCCGCCGCGGAGGCGCTCGGCGTCGGGCGCCGCGCGCTGGAGGACGGCATCGCGCACGCATCGGCCCGTACCCAGTTCGGCAAGGTCATCGGCACCTATCAGGCCGTGTCGAACCAGCTCGTGGACGCCTACGCGGCGGTCGAGCTGGCCCGTTCGCTCACGTACTGGGCCGCGTGGAGCGTCCAGGAGGGCGACGCCGACGCCGATGTCGCCTGCGCCGCCGCCAAGTCCGCCGCGACCGAGGCCGCGGTCACCGCGTGTGAGCACGTCATCCAGGTGCTCGGCGGGGTCGGCATGACGTGGGAGCACATCCTGCACCGGCTGTACAAGCGCGCCCAGTGGCTGGAGTCGTTCGGCTCCGGCACCCGGGCCCTGCGTGCCCGGATCGCCGACGCCGTGATCGGCTGACGTCCCGGGAAGGCTTCCCGGGTGCCCTGGGTGCGCGGTACCTGTCCGCCGGGGCACCCGGGAGGCCATCCTGATCAGGTCGAACGAGTACGGCCTGGTCAGGAGGATGGCGATGAGCGGATCGGTCGCCGAGGAAGTCGCGCTGCTCAGTCACGATGTCGCCGCGGTGTTCAACGACCTCGGCGTGCTGATGGCCGTGCGCGGCCACGTCGAGGAGGCCGAGCGGTTCT
>CBIMJO010000406.1:0-7840 GCA_966244135.1 uncultured Actinocrispum sp.
GGACGAGGTCGTCCCGCCGGAAACGGCCACGTTGAGCGCGGGTCAGGTGCGTGACGCGACGGCGTCCGCGCTGGCCGGTCTGGTGCTCGAAGCCGGTGGTGTCCCGGTGATCGCCGGGATCGTGCCGGACGAGCCCGGGGCGTTGAAGGACGAACTGACCTCGGTCCTGCCCTCGTCGGACCTGGTGGTCGTGTCGGCCGGGTCCTCCGTCGGTGCGCGGGACGAGACCGCGGGCGCCGTCGCCGCGGTGGGCGAGGTGTGGTGTCACGGGCTCGCGATCAAACCGGGGAAGCCGACGCTGCTCGCCTTGTGCGACGGCATTCCATTGATCGGCCTGCCCGGCAACCCGTTGTCCGCCTTGGTGGTGTTCGGGCAGATCGGGATTCCCTCGCTGTGGCGGCTCAGCGGCTGTTCGACGCCACCAGCGCGGCCGAACGTGCGCGCCCGGCTGTCGCGGGATCTGGCGTCGGCCGCCGGACGGCTGGATGTGGTGCAGGTGAAGGTGCGCGGCGGGGTGGCCGAGCCGGTGTTCGGGCCGTCGGCGTTGCTGTCCGTGCTCACCCGCGCGGACGGCTACGTGATCGTTCCCGAACCGGCGACCGGGCTGGACGCCGGTACCGACGTGGATGTCACCCTGTACTCATGAACAGCCCGTTCGTCTCCGACGTCCCCGCCGCGCAGGCCCTCGCCGCCTGGCAGGTGGCAGGCGGGGCGGCGGGCTGCCCGGCACGGGTGCCCGCGATCGTGGTCCCGGTCGGCGAGGCGGTCGGCCGGGTCACCGCGGAGCCGGTGTGGGCGCGCCGCTCCTCCCCCGCGTTCGACTCGTCCGGAATGGACGGTATCGCGGTGCGCGCGGCCGACACGGTGGGCGCGTCCGAGACGACACCTGTTGTGGTGACGTCCTTTGAGGTCGTCGACACGGGCGATCCGTTGCCGCCCGGGTATGACGCGGTCGTCATGCGCGAATACGTGCACCGGACACCGGAAGGGGCCGAGCTGCACGCTGCTGTGCCGCCGTACCAGCACGTCCGGTCCATCGGTGAGGACATCAGCGCGGCGGAACTGCTGCTGCCCGAAGGCCACCGGCTGCGCCCCGTCGACATCGCCGCCTGCGCCGCCGCGGGTGTCACCTCGGTGACCGTCCGGCGGGCGCCGATCGTGGTGATCATCCCGACCGGCGACGAGATCCGTCCACTTGGGACTCCGTTGCAGCCCGGCGAGATCCTGGACACCAACTCGCTGATGCTGGCCGCGCAGGCCCGTGAGGCGGGGTGCGAGGCCAGCGTCACGGACATCGTGGCGGATGATCCCGAGGCGATCATCGCCGCGCTGCGGGCCGCGGCCGAGCAGGCCGACCTGGTCATGCTGGTCGCCGGGTCCAGCGCGGGCCGGGACGACTACACCGCTCGCGTTGTCGCCAGCGCCGGATCCGTTGCGGTGCACGGTGTCGCGGTGCGGCCCGGCCATCCGGTGGTTCTTGGTGTGGCCAAAGGGGATCCGGCCACGCCTGTCTTGGGTGTGCCGGGCTATCCGGTGTCCGCGGCGCTCACCTTCGACATCTTCGCCGCACCTCTGCTGGCCTCGCTTGAGGGTGCGGCACCGCGCGAACGGCCCTCGACCGTCGCTTATCTCGCCCGGAAACTGCCGTCCGCGTTCGGGATGGACGACTGGGTCCGCGTCCGGCTGGGCCGTGTGCAGGATCGGATCGTCGCCACACCGCTCCCCCGCGGCGCCGGAGTGCTCACCTCGCTGGTCCGCGCGGACGGTCTGCTCATGGTTCCGGCGGGCGTCGAAGGCCACCATGCCGGGACTGAGGTGCGGGTGGAACTGTTGCGCGGCCTCAACGAGATCAACCGGACCATCGTGGCGATCGGCTCGCACGACCTGGTGCTGGACCTCGCCGCGTCCGCGTTGCGCGCCACCGACCCGCTGATCACACTGGCGTCCTCGAACGTCGGCTCGCTCGGCGGCCTGGTCGCCCTGCGCGACGGCTTGTGCCACATCGCCGGTTCCCATCTGCTCGACCCGGCCACCGGCGAGTACACCCTGTCCTACGTGGACAGGCTGCTGGGCGCCGACGCCGCGGTGATCCGGCTCGTGCACCGCACCCAGGGCCTCATCGTCGCTCCCGGAAACCCGTTGGGCCTCAACGACATCGACGACCTCACCCACCCTGGTCTCCGCTACGTCAACCGCCAGCGCGGCGCCGGCACCCGCGCCTTGCTCGACCACGAACTGACCCGCCGGCACATCGACCCGGCCGCCATCCCTGGTTATACCCGCGAAGAACACACCCACCTCGCCGTCGCCGCCGCCGTGGCAGCCGGCCGCGCCGACACCGGCCTGGGCATCCTCGCCGCGGCGCGGGCGTTCGACCTCGACTTCGTCCCCGTCGCCCAGGAGCCGTACGACCTGGTGTTGCGCACCAGCGACCTGTCCAACGATCTGCTGGCACCCCTGTGGGACCTGCTCGCCCGTCCCGAGTTCCGGACCAGCATCGAGAGTCTCGGCGGGTACTCCTGCGCCGAGACCGGCCGGCGCATCCGCTGAGCTGGTTGCCTTGACACGTTCCCCCAAGCGGCGGCACCATCACCGTAAGTCACCAGGGGGAGACGTGCACAATGCTCGGCTGAAGGCCGCCCGGGAGCACCGGGGGCTGTCCCGCGACCGGCTCGCGGAGCTGGTCAACGCCCACGTCTGGAGCCGCCACGGGCGTCAGGTGGAGATCGACGCCAACTACATCGGCAAACTCGAACGCGGCGTGATCCACTGGCCGCGCGAGGAGTACCGGGACGCGCTACGCACCGTGCTCGGCGCCGGCGACGACCACGAACTCGGGCTACGCAACCCCAAGAAGGCACCGTCCCCGGAGCGGCACGCGGTGACGTCATGGGACATCACGCAGATCGACCACACCGCCGAGATGATCAGCGAACTGCAGCACAGGTTCGGCGGGTGGTCGATGCGCGAACTGGTCACCACCGGGATGAGCCAGGCCAAGCTGTTGCTCGGCCGGTCCTGCCCGGACCGCCTGCACCTCCCCCTGCACCGGGCCGTCGCGCGCTTCGCGCACACCGCCGGGTTCTCCGCCTTCGACACCGGCGAGCAGGACGTCGCCCGCCGCCATTTCGCCTTCGGGCTCAGCTGTGCCGAGGAAAGCGGCGACTGGCACATCCGCGCCTACCTCCTGGCGTCACTGTCCCGCCAAGCGACATGGACCGGCGCACCCGAAACAGGCCTCTCGTTCGCCATGCGCGGCCTGATGAACGCACACCGGCTCACCGCCACCGAACGTGCGATGCTGCACGCGGCCCGCGCCCGCGCACTCGCCACCATGCACGACACCACCGGCGCGATCAGCGCGATCGGCGCCGCCGACGAGCACTTCTCGAACTCCCACCCGGCCGAAGACCAGCCGTGGATGAACTACTACGACCACGCACAACACTGTGGTGACACCGGCGCCGCGCTGCTGGAGCTCGCCATGTCCGGCGCCCACGTCGACGAGGCCAGGGCCAGGATCTCCGCCGCTGCCGACGGTCATGGCGCCGCCCGGGCCCGCTCCCGCCTGTTCGCGCACCTCATGATGGCCCGGCTGGCCATGACCGAAGGCGACACCGACCACGCCGTCACCATCGGGTCAGCCGTCCTGCCCCAACTGCCCTCCGTGCGCTCCCACCGCATCGCCGACTACCTCCACCACCTCGACACCGCCGCCACCACCCACCAGCACCTCCCCGCCGTCCACCACCTCCGCACCCAGATCGCCACCCACACTGGTTCCCCCTCGTAAACGGCCATACCCCCGAGGACACCCGTTCACGAGAGGGACGTCTTCGCTGCACTGATCTTCGGGCGGCTGAGGTCGGCGCGGGAGGGATGGTTGAGGGGATGGTTGTGGCTGGCCAGGGAGGACGGTCACTGGCCACTGAGGGTTTCCAATAGCGATGCGGCACAGGTGCCGTCGGGGTACTCCTTGAACTCCTCGCGAATGCGGGCGGCCGCCGAGCGATACGACAGGTCGGTCAGGACATTGTGGACGGCGTCGGCGATCGCTTGTGGCTTGGGACTGCGCTTCCTGAGGTTGATGCCCGCGCCGGACCAGGCGATGCGGCCGGCGACGTCCGGCTGGTCGTTGCCCCACGGGGCCATGATCAGGGGAACGCCGTTGGCCAGGGCCATCTTGACGCCGTTGTAGCCCGCGTTGGTGATCATCGCGTCGACCTTCGGCAGCAACAGGGAATGTGGGATGAACTTGGCCACTCGGGTGTTGGCCGGGACGGGGCCGAGGTCCTGCGGGGAGGTCACCACGACGAGGCCGTCGAAGGTGGCCAGGGCCTCGAGGGCGGGTTTGGTCAGGATCGCCGGATCGGTGGCGACGGTGCCCTGGGTGACGTGGACGACCTTCCGGGCGCTGTCCAGCTCGCCCCACCAGTCCGGCAGGTCGGCTGTGCCCGATGCCGGTGGGAGCAGGGGGCCGACCAGCTTGACGTGCGCGGGCCAGTCGCGGCGCGGGCACTCGATGGACGGCGTGGCCGCCTGCAGGTGCAGCAGCGGGGACTGCATGTGGTGGAACAGGTTCACGCCGCGCGGGACCGGCGCCAGGCCGAGGGCCGCGCGCTGCGACCCGTAGGCACGGTTGAGGTCCTTCATCACCAACGGCCCCAACAGGGTCATCATCTTCATGGTCAGCTGGTTGGCCGCACGACCCATGGCATCCGACGGCGGCGGACTGCCGGTGCCGAACCGCGGGACGTCCGGTGCGGGTGTCGTCAGGGGGCTGATTCCCAAGGTGGCCCAGGGGATTCCGTGCTTCTCGTGCAGGGCATGGCCGCCCAGCGCGCACAAGTCGACCATGATCGCGTCGAACGGCAGCAGGCTCTCGTAGTCTGCGAGCTGGCCCGCCATCCGGTCGACGAGGAGCTTGCGCAGGGCCACGAACTCGCCCGCCGGGCCTGTGCCGGGGGTGGGTGGCAGCTCTTCGATGGTGGGCGCCTCGCGCATCGGCACGAACGTGGCGCCGGTGCTCTCGACCAGGGCCTTGTACTGCGTGCCGGTGTGCCAGCGCACCTCGTGACCGCGTTCGACCAGGGCTTTCGCGATCGGGACGGTGGGGTGGACATGCCCGGCGGCGTCCAGCGTGCTGAGCAGGTAGCGCTTCATCGGATCTCCCCTAGGATTGTCTTGAACACCATTTATCTTGAGAGATGAGATACTTGAATGTCAAGTGAATCTCTGGACGAGCTGCGCCTGCAGCTGGGCGTCGAGTCCCGGGCCTACCAGTCCGCCGTCGACTCGATCGACGAGGCCGCTGCCGCCTACCTCGGCGTGAACCGCACGGATCTGCGCTGCCTGGACGTGCTGATGCAGCTCGGCCCGACCACCCCGGGAACGCTCAGCGCCAAGCTCGGCCTCACCACCGGCAGCGTGACCACAATGCTCGACCGGCTCGCCAAACTCGGCTACATCACCCGCGCACCCGACCCGGCCGACCGCCGCAAAGTAACCGTGACCCTCACCGACACCGCCACCGAGAAGGCCTGGCAGGTCTACGGCCCGATCGCCGAGGAGGGCGCCGAAGCCGCGGAGAACTACACCGCGGACGAACTACGCCTACTGATCGGCTTCCTCCGTGCCGGCCGCGAGTTCCAAGAACGCCACCAAACCCGCATCCAGAACATGAACAGCCGCACCACATAGCCGCGCCGTTCCGTGTACTGACGCTGTTCCCCGGCCGCCCTCCTGGAGTCACTGGTTGGCGTTTGACCGAGTTGTCGCCCACCGTCGTTCGGCGTCCCGTACGGCAGCGGCGACCAGGCTCGAGCGACGGAACGCGTGAGCCACCCGCACCAGCCGGCCGACGTCGTCCGGAGGATCATCGGTAGGCGTGGCTGGGAACGTGATGCCGTGGTGGTGGGCACGGATCGCGATGGCGAGCATGGCCGCCTCGCGGGTGGCGTCGTCGGGCCAGTCGTGGTCGCGGACGGCGGGGTCGAAGTGGTCGCGCAGCCGCAGCCGGGCGTCCCAGATCTCGATTATTCGCCGGTACAGCGCAAGATCCAGGCTGACCCGGCCGAGTACCACCCCGGGTTCGGCGCTGCATAACGCTTGCCACAACGAGGTCAGCCGGTGGTATGTGATGGCCTGGTTCAGCCGCTGTCCCAACGACTCGAGGCCTGCTTTCGGACCCCACGCCGGCATGGTCGCGCCGATCAGCCCCAACACTGCGGCCAGGCCGGCCGTCACCTCGCCGACTTGGCCGTACGGCCCGGGGATCCGTACATTCGTTTCATAGCCGACCATGTAGGCGAACTTGGTCACGGCGTATACGAACCCCATGGCCGACCCGGCGGTGAGCAGCGCGAAACCCCAGCGCTGACTGTACTTCTCGGCCACTCGCGAGTACCGCCACGAGCTGTGCATCGCGCCTGCCATCGCGGCCGCTATGGCGATGACGTAGACATAGCTGAACGCCGAGACCATCGGGACCTGCTGGGCGCTGTGCCGGGTCGCGGCCATCTCCTGGAAGCTGGACGGCGTCGTGACAAAAAGGACGATCATCAGCGCGATGGCACCCACGACGAGCGCGAGCCTGATCCGGATCGGCCGGGTGTCCGGAGACGTCCTGTTCAGCGGAACGGTCTGTGCGACAACGGTTGCCAGCAAAGCCAGGCAATCGCCCAGGACGGTTCCCATGCCCGGCACGGTGTAGCGGTCGAGCGTGAGGTACACCGCGTCCAGCTGGACCGTGACGGCGAGGGCCAGCGCGCCGATCGCGAGGGCCACGGCCCGCACTTCCCAGACCCAGGGCCGCCGGCGCAGGTCGCGCACGCGGAACGCGAACACGGTCCAGCACAACGCGGCGGCGAGGACCTGGAACGCGCTAACCATCGGTGGTCCGGAAGATGGCGTTGAGGCGGTCGAGGGTCATGACCGCTTCCGGCGACCGGGCCCGGTGGTCCATTGTGGACGAACGGTCGGTGGTCCCGTCCCGGCGGCAGCGCGCCAGCACCAGGGTCGCGAACAGCTCGGCCTCGGCTTCGTCCGGGTCTGCGTAGTGCGTACGCCCGAGCGCGGTCCGCACCGCCGCAGGGTCCAATGTGGGCAGCATGGTCCGCACCGCGCCGCCGGACAGGGTCGCGCCATTGTCGTGCGCCAGCAGGACATGCCCGAGTTCGTGCAGGACGATGTGCTCCTGGTGCAGCCGGGTCGTCGCGGTCTCGTAGAACACGTAGTCCGCGGCGGCCGTCGCCACCCAGATGCCGCACGGGCCGTCCGGCGGGGTGGTGATCGGCCGGAGCACGAGCGGCCTGCCCCGGGCCGCACCGATCCGCCGGACCAGTTCGGACAGGTCGAACGGGTCAGGAATATCCAGATTGTCCAGTATCCGCAGGCAGTTCACGGCGGACACCTGTTTTCCCCCAGGTACCACCTCGCCAGTATGGCGCAGATCAGCTGTCGCCGGGATGTTCCAGCTGCCACACCTGGTTGAGCACGTCGGTGAGCATGTCCCGGCTGCGCGGGGAGAGCTCGGCCGCGCGCATCGCGATCTCGGTGACCCCGGCCTGGCGCATCTTCGCCAGCTGGGCCAGATCGGCCTCGACGTCCGGCGCCTGGTCCGGGTCCAGGAAGTACACCACCGGCACGCCGAAGAACCTGGCCAGCGCGGTCAGCGGCTGAACCGTGGGGTTCGCGCGGCGACCGGTGCGCAGCTGCCAGATGTACGTCGGCGAGATGGAGATGCCTTGCTGCTCCAGGATCGCCTCGGCCACGGCCGCATAGCTGTACTCCGCCTGCCCTGGCCGGACAGTGCGGAACAAGAGGTCCAGTTTGTCGGCTA
>CBIMJO010000407.1:0-7817 GCA_966244135.1 uncultured Actinocrispum sp.
ACGTCCGCGTGGGTCACCCGGACACGGACAGCGGCCGCACTCGGTCTGCTCGCCGTCGCGGCCCTCGGCTTCGGGTTCACCGATCGCCCGGCCGGTCCCTCCGATGCCGGGCGTACGGCGGATTCGCTCGATCGTGGCGGCCCAGCCGGCGTGGAGCTGACGCGATGCCTCGCGCAGATCGGCAGGGTCCTCGGAGCGGATCAGCACCCGCACCGGATGACGCCGGTCAAGCTCTGCCTCGACGTACTCGGTGACCTCGACACCGTTCACCACGAGGTTGGTGACGAGCCCGTCGATCACGGCGTCCTGCATGACGACGCCGATCAGGCGTGCCCCGGTCAGATCGCACTCGCGGAACTCCGCACCGTGCAGGTCCTCGTCGACATACCGCGTCATGCCCGCATACTAGGTCCGAGCACCGACAAGCCAACCTCCCCCGCCCTGATCTGGCCTCTTCCAGGTTCCGCCAGGCGGTACTGGGCTTGCGGTGGTTCCGCCAGAATGTTGAGGTCACCGCGTCGGCGCGGGATCACGGGATCTCCCGCGCGACTGGGTACCGGTACCTCGACGAGGTCATCGAGGTGCTCGCCAACCATGCGCCCGATCTGCACGAAGCTCTGCAGAAGGCCAAGGCCGACGGCTGGCGTATGTGGTCCTGGACGGGAAGATCTTGCCCACTGATCGCTGTGACGAGAAAACCACGAGCGTGAAAGGGAGACAGGTTGACCTGTGGCGCAGGCGGGAAAGCCCACGAGCACGGCGGCAACATCCAGGCAGTCATGGAACCGGACGGCTTTCCGCTGTGGGTAGCCGATGTCGAACCCGGCTTGGTGCACGACCTCACCGTGGCCCGCGCACGTGCTCGGCAGCCTGTACTGGGCCGCGTCCCAACTCGAACTACCGACTCTGTCCGACGGCGGCCACGAAGGCGCGGGCATCGGCGTGCACACCCCACTCAAACAACCTGCCGGTGACCAAGTACTCGACGTGGACAACTGCACCTACAACGCGCTCCTACGCGGACTGCGCTGCCTGGGTGAAGGCGGCTTCGCGCTACTCACTGGCCGCTGGCGCACCCTCCACCACATCATCGCCAGCCCCCGCAAGATCGGCCACATCGCCGTGAGTTCTGACTTCGAGTACCGAGGCCAAGGCTTCTTCACGGCGGATGCCTACGTCCAGCTGGTGCTTTTCATGCTCTGCGAGGAAATCGACCGTATGACGGACCTCCGGGCTTGGCCCGGGAGACCCCGGACGTACTGGCATCGGGAGACGACCAACGGCGTCAAGGGAATGGTATTGCCGGAACTCGATGAGCGTCTGGGTGAGGACTCTGAACGGGTTGCCGTTGCGCTGGCCCTGGCCGGCCAGGTCGGATGTCAACGACCTCACGGCGCTCCTGCGGTGTGACGAACTGCTGGGGACTACGTGTTCCAGGCCCCACAGCTACGACGCGAAAGATGGGCGGCCCGCAAACACCGTTGAGTTACGACGCTGATCGGGCGAGGAACGTGCGCCAGTTGTCGCGGCCGAAGTCGAGGGTCCCGCCGCCCGGCTGCTTGGAGGTGCCTGTGCACGCATCCTCAGCGACCAATTCGCCGTGTCGCGACTGGCTTCCCTCGGCTGAGCCGACGGTCGCCGCGCTCGCTGCCTATGGTGCAGTCGATCGCGTTATCGCATCGAGAAACGCATCAGGGTCCGGCTTGGGGCCATCGCCGAGATTCAGGTGGCTGAGGCCGCCTTCTTTCTGGACCCATTCACCGATCACAGTTGTCGTATCGTCATCGGGAAACAAGGGAGAGCTGTGTTCGAGGCAAAGATATCGAGGGGTTTCCGCACTGGCAGGGTAAGCAATCGCGACGAAATGCGCTTCGGTGGTGTTCAGCGCGGGCGGCAACGTGATCAACAAGAAAGTTGAATCACCTATCGCGACCGTCGTGCTGGACAGTCCGTCTGCCGGCAGTCGGTCTTCCTCAGGCACCTGCTGGTTCCCTACAAAATCCCAGAAGCCGCGTAACATCTGGTCGAGCCTGCCTTCGTCGGCAAACTGGCGAAGGTTGACCGTTCCTCCCAGTGCAATTCTGGGTAAACTCACATGAGCAAACCGATAGTGATGATAACGAGGCTGACCGTCCATAGTGACCCAATCTTGGCGTTGTCTCTCAAGACGTGGTTTGAATCGGGTGCCACTCTGTTCTGGTCATTGCGCCGCACCATTGTATCGAAGTCAGCCTGCGCTCCAATCGCTTGTGCACCACCTGGGCTGGCTGCAACCCGTGTCCAGGTAGGCTGATCCGCCATGTGGCCTGGGGTGTCGGTGTCTGGAACCGGTGGCGTTGTCGCAGCGGCTGAGATCGCCGCGTTCGCGGAGAAGCACGGGGCGCCGCTGCCGGACGCGTTGGCCGAGCTGTACCTGCAGTCGGGGGTCGGCACGTTCGGCGGTTTCCTGCACTTCGAGGCGCCGGATGGCATGTGCACGCACCGGGAGTTGATCGGGGATCTGATCGACGAGGACGACGAGGAGGATCTGGCACCGACCGCCGACGTCATCGTGTTCGCCCGCAGCGACAACAGGGACATGTGTGGCTGGCACGCCGCCGACCTTGCCGCCGGCAAGGACCGTGTCGTACGGCTCGACGGCTTCGACGAGGAACCGCTCGCCGACTCGACTCGTCAGTTCCTCGACAGCTTGCCTGACACCGACTACTTCGGCTTCGGTGTCCTCGCCCCGACCTACAAGCGCCACGACTGGCTTTAGTCCGCCGCCCGCAGGCGTCAATTCCTTTGCCGCCGTTGTGATCGGGCTGCGCGGCGGACGCTGCCGCGACCGCCGCGCTCCCAGAATCAGCGGGTCACTTCACCTGGTAGGCCCTGATGATCGTCTGGGTCACCGTGTTGCCGTCCTGGTCCGCTGCGCTCGCGCGCAGCGACACGAACCCGGACGCCGGGTTCTGGACGACCGCCCACCAGGTGCCGTTCAGCTGCAGCACTGGCACTCGCTGCCAGGTCTGCCCATCGTTGCAGGACACTTCGACCTGGTTCGGCTCCGCCTTGCCGCCCTGTGCACCCGGCTGCCGGTCGACGCGCAACGGCACCGCGAACAGCGCACTGCGGGGTGCGTGGTTGGTCAGGTCGAGCTTGGGGTCGAAGCCGATCGACAGCAACGGGAGCGGCGTGGCGGCCGTGGTGTGCCCGGACCGGAAGCCCCATTCCGCACTGACCTTTGTGGACAGTGGCCATCCTGGGTTGCTCCGGCTCGCCTCGGCGGTGAGCCGGTAGTTCGCCGCGCCCGCGGGCACCTTGAACTGCCCGCTGCCGGGCTGGCCGCTGCGGGCGATCTCCTTGCCGTCGGTGTAGAGCACGGTGTCGCCGGTGTCGCTGGAATCGGGGAACCCGGAGTGTCCGGCCGAGTCGGAGAACAGCGGCAGGTGGGCGTTGATCTCCTCGCCCGTGCGGTACGCCAGGTGCGGCTCGGTCGAGAAGAAGCCCACCGGCCCGGTGACACTCGGCCCGATCACGGCCTTGCCCCAGTCCACAGTGGCCTTGTCACCGGGCTTGAAGGTCCGCCTGGCGGCCTCGTAGTCCTGCGCGGCACCGCCCGCCAGCACGCTCACCGAGTTCGCCCAAGTGGCGGGCGAGTAGTACTCGGTCCGCTCGCGGGGAAGCGGTGTCGCCGTCGACTCCAGGCCGCCTTCCAGGTCGTACTTCCCGTCGGTGGCGAACATCGTCGTGTAGCCCATACCGTCCACCGGCGCCCGGTAGGTGGCCTTCACCGTTGCCAGGTCGCTGTTGCGCGGCCGGTAGGTCACGTTCGCGGGAATGTCGCCGTAGCTGGGGAACACCAGCTCGTACCGGTAGGGGCTGACGGGCAAGCCGGTCAGTGTCACGGACGCGTTGGGCAGCTTCGCCAGCCGGGCGCCCTCGGGGCCGAACGTGGCGGTCAACGGCAGTGGCGGCGCCTCCATCAGCCGCACGGGGGAACCGGAGGAGTGGAACAGTGCGGAGTTCGCGCCCGCCGCGGCGATCGCACGCACTCGCGGGCTGAATTCGAGGCCCTCGCCGTCGCCCAGGGTGAACACCGCGAGTTTGCCCTTGAGATCGGCCGCGGCGATCTCGCCGGGTGTGGCATGGCCAACGTCCACAGCGGACAGTGCGCGGGTGCCGGTCGTCTGTGGCGAGCCCGGTACCCACTCCACCGGGACCTCGAACGACTCGGGCTTGTCGACCGTCAGCCGGACCTGGGGCCGTTCGAGTTTCATCCGGTCGAAGTACCGGAATTCCTTGGTGTGCTTGGTGGTGGGCGCGGTGTAGTCGTTGTAGTCCGACGAGCTGTAGTAGCCCACCCCACGTGCTCCGGTGTCGACGACCATCCCGTTCGTCCAGGAGAACGGGCGGGCGTCCTTCTCGTCGGTCTGCACGCTGATCTTCTTGCTGTTCCTGGCGTCCAGCGTGACCACGGTGTCCTTGTGCAGATCGACCTCCGGGTCGGCCACCCGGGTGCTCGTCGGCAGGGGCTGACCGGCAACTGCCGTCTGGATCGTGCCCAGCACGGCGTACCGGCCCGCGGGCAGCCGCACGGTGCTGTTGTTGCCCAGCAGGTCGAAGTCGTCCTGGCCGGTGCCCAGCGCAACCCAGATCGCGCTCGCCAGCAGGCTGTCGGCCGGCGCAGCGCCGTTCTGGTCGATCAGCTTCGTCGTCAGGTCGTAGCTTTCCGGTTCCTTGTACGCGCCGACCGGCGTCTGGATGACCGTGTCGCCGTCGCCGCTCTTGGCGATGAGCCTGCCGCCGTAGACACCCGTCTGTGCGGCGGAGTGGTCGAAGGTGACCGTCACCGTGGCCTCGCCGTTGGCGGGCACCGTGACCTGGTCGACGTTCGTGCGGAACGCCGGGACGTCCATGCTCAGCCGCAGCGAAACCGGTGCGCTGCCGGTGTTGCGGTAGGTGATCTGCTTGGTCAGCGCGGGCTGGTTGTGGGGCCACCGCACGAAACCGAGGCTCAGGCTGCCCGTGCTGGGGGTGATCGTCTGCCTGGACGCGCGGCCCACGTCGAGCCGGCCGGCGCCCTGCTGGTAGATCGTGGCGTCGATCGGGGTCGCGCTGCCCATCAGCGCGGCCTTGATCTGCTGGCCGGTCCAGTCCGGGTGCTGCGCGGCCAGGATCGCCGCGGCACCGGCGACGTGTGGCGTCGCCATGGAGGTGCCGCTCAGCCGCGCGTAGTGCTCGTCGACGGCATGGTCGGCGAGCGTGCCCTCGGCACGTGCGGCCACGATGTCCTCGCCGGGCGCGGCGATGTCCGGTTTGACGGCGTAGTCCTTGAACCGCGGTCCGGGCTGCGAGAACCTGCTGTACTTGTCCTGCTTGCTCACGCTGGCAACGGCCAGCGCCGCGTCCGCGGACGCGGGGCTCGCGACCGGCCGGCTCTGGCCGTCGTTGCCCGCCGCGACCACGAACAACGTCCCCTTCTCGGCCGAGAGCCGGTTGATCGCGATCTCCAACGGGTCGCTGACGCCGTCGCCGGATCCGCCGCCCAGGCTCATGTTCACCACCTTGGCGCCGCTGTCCGCGGCCCACTGCATGCCCGCGAGGATCGCGTCAAACGGGCAGCCATTCTTCTGACAGACCTTGCCGATCAACAGGTCCGCGCCCTTGGCGACGCCGGTGTACTTGGCGCCACGGCCCGCGACGGTCGAGGCCACGTGCGTACCGTGCCCCACATTGTCGACGATGCCTTCGCCGGTGAAGTCCTTCTCGCCCTTCACGATCCCGGCCAGATCGGGATGTTTCGGGTCGTAGCCGGTGTCCAGGACGGCGACAGTCGCGCCCGCCCCGGTGTACCCGGCCTGCCAGGCGGCCGGCGCGCCGACCTGCGGCACGCTCACGTCCAGCGATGGGTGGGCCTTGCCGTTGAGCCAGATCTTGCCCGCGCCGGCCTTGTCGAACAGTTCCGCGGCCTTGTTCTTCGGCGTGGCCACCGCGGAGAGCTGGACCGACGGCAGTTCACGGGTGATCTTGCCGAGCGCCCGGGCGCCTGTGGACTCGACCAGCAGCGGGATCTCCGGCGTGTGGGCGTCGTCGTAGCCCAGATCGATCAGGCCGGTCACGTCGAACAGCTTGCGATCCAGCTTGCCCGCCCGGATCAGCGGTTCGGCGACCGACGGGATCACCGTGACGCCCTTGGCACTGACCGACTTGATGAACCGCACCGGCCCGAGCCGCTGGGCCGGCTCGATCTTCGCGTCCCAGGAGCCGTCCTTCCTGGTCACGGTCACCTTGTCGCCGGTGATCAGCGTGACCGTCCTGGGCGCCTCGCCCGGCGCGGGTGTGGGTTGTTGCGCGGCTGCCGGTAAGACGGCCACACCGGTGGCCACCACGGCGAGGACCGCCGCATGGATGAAACCGCGTTTGTGCACGGATTGCCCCTTGTGACATCGGCTGGTAGTTCCCCTATCGCCTCTACTACTCCCAAGTGGATCAAGACGTTGCCTCCAGCCGGCGACTTCTTCAGCATCGCGTGGTCAACGTGGTCAATCTCTATGTCGGTAAGTTGCGGAGTTTGCCGCGTAGTGCGCGGCGGGCGATCGGGCCGAGGTCGTCGATCACTTCGACGAGAGATGCCAGGCGGTCCAGGGCGTTGAACGCGGCTTGTGCTCCGGTGGGTTCGATGCCCTCGAACAGTTCCAGGCCGATGAACCCGGCGCACACGGCGCGGGCCAGCCCCGCGGTGTCGAGGAATGTGGCCAGCGGGGAGTCGGCCAGCAGCCGGTTCAGTGTCTGCTCGATCGGGCCGATCCACAGGTGCAGCGCGGCCGATGTCGCCTTGGCGAGGTTCGGGTCGGTCTGGGCACCGGCCAGCATTTGGGCGAGCACCATGACGTTGCCTTCTGAGCGTTCCTCGGTGTGCAACTGACGGCCCAGGTCCAGCAGTTGCTGGAGCGTGGTGATCTCGTCCAGCCGCGCCAGGAATGGCGTGACCCTGGCCCGGGTGGCGGCCAGACATGCCATCTCGAGCAACTCGTGCACACTGCCGAAGTGGTAGAAGACCAGGGCCTGGTTGACGCCAGCGGTGGTGGCGATCGTCCGCGCGGACGTTCCGGTGATGCCGTGCTGCCGGATCGTCTCGATCGCGCCGTCGATCAGTCGCTGTCGGGTGTCGGCCATGCGCATTACGGTATGCGCGAGGGCACGGGGACTTTCTCCGGGCGTGCGCACAGGTAGGGGCGGGCGAGGATCAGGGCGGTCAGGGTGAGACCGATCCCGGCGAAGACCGGTGCCAGATGACCGAGGTCGGTGTACCGGATGATGCCGTGCACGAGGACCGCGGGGAGGAATCCGGCGGCCGAGGCCAATGCGAGTGACCACCAGACCCAGGACTCGCCTCGGCGCCATCCCCACGCGCTCAGCAGGGTGATCGCGGTGGCGGCGGCCATCAGCGCCCCGCCGAAGCCGGCCCGGTCGTGCGCGATGAACGACAGCAGCCGTGGATTGGCGGCCTGCAACGCCTCCGGCCCGGTCTGCAGGAACGGCAGGTCGCTGGGCACGAACACCTCCGTCAGGCCGACCGCCGAGACGACCGCGCCGCCGATGAACAGTCCGATCCCGGTACACACCAACAGAAGTTGGCCGACCAATGCCCGGTGCCGCTGGCGTTCTGGCCCCTCTGGCCAATGCGTCCACTGTGGCCGGTCAGGGTGGCGTCGGACGGCGGCGAGGAACATCGGGAAGAGCACGACGGCGACCGCGGTGTGCAGCGGCTCCACGAACCCGAAACCCAGGAAGTAGAGCACCGTGGGAAACCCGATCCAGCCCGAGACGAGGTA
>CBIMJO010000408.1:0-7813 GCA_966244135.1 uncultured Actinocrispum sp.
CGCGATCGTGCGGCCCGGCCCGTACATCTGTGCCGAGTGGACGAACGGCGGCCTGCCCGCCTGGCTGTTCCGCGACCGGGGCATCGGCGTCCGCCGGTCCGAGCCCCGCTATCTGGCCGCCGTCCGCGAGTACCTCGACCAGGTCTACCGCGTGGTCGTGCCGCACCAGATCGACCGCGGCGGGCCGGTGCTGCTGGTCCAGGTGGAGAACGAGTACGGCGCGTTCGGCGACGACAAGCGTTACCTCGCAACGTTGACGCGCTACACCCGGGAGGCCGGGATCACGGTTCCGCTGACCACTGTGGACCAGCCGGACATGCTCGAAGCGGGCAGCCTCGACGGTTTGCACCGTACGGCGTCCTTCGGTTCACGCAGTACCGAGCGGATGGCGACGTTACGCGCGCACCAGCCCACCGGACCGTTGATGTGCGGTGAGTTCTGGAACGGCTGGTTCGACCATTGGGGCGCGCACCACCACACCACGTCGGTCGAGGAGTCGGCGGCCGAGCTGGACGCCCTGCTCGCCGCCGGCGCGTCGGTCAACCTGTACATGTTCCACGGTGGCACCAACTTCGGCTTGACCAATGGCGCCAACGACAAAGGCGTCTATCAGCCGCTGGTGACCTCGTACGACTATGACGCGCCCCTGGACGAAGCCGGTCACCCGACGGCGAAGTACCACGCCTTCCGCGAGGTGATCGGCCGGTATCACAAGGTACCCGACACCGTTCCGCCGCCACCGCAGCCCGCTCCCACGCCGACCGCACCTCTGCGCGATCCGGTCTGGTTACTGGACGCACCCGCACGGTGGGGTTCCTGGCAGACGCACGATCACCTGCCCGCGTTCGACAACCTCACCCCGATCCCCCACATTGCGTTGTTACGCACGACAGTCGACGAACCCGGGGTCCTTACGTTCGGCGAAGTCCGGGATCGGGCGACCGTGTTCCTCGACGGCCGTCAGGCGGGCACGCTACTCCGGGAACACCACGACCGCGCCATCGCACTGCCCACGTCCGGTGAACTCCTTGTGCTGGTGGAGGATCTGGGCCGGGTCAACTACGGCCAGCGGATCGGTGAGCCCAAGGGTATTGTCGGGGGCGCCGCCCTGAACGGCAGGCCACTATCCACTTGGGACGTGCTGCCGATCGACCTTGCCCAGGTGGCCGACCTGCGGCCTGGTGAGAACAGCGCGACCATGTCGGGTCCGGTGGTGATGCGCGCCGAATTCGATGTCGCACAGCCTGCGGACCTGTTCCTCGACACCATTCACTGGGGCAAGGGAATGATGTGGGTGAACGGTTTACTCCTCGGCCGCTACTGGCGCCGAGGTCCACAACGGACACTGTACGTGCCCGGCCCGGTGGTGCGGGCGGGTACCAACGAGATCGTCGTTCTGGAACTCGGCACCATGCTCGACTCCGAGGTCCGGTTCGTGCCCTATCCCCTGCTCGGCCACACCGAATTCTGACCGGAGGGCTGTTCAACGATGAAACGCCTGTTCGCCGTCCTGTGTGCCGCCTTGGCCGTTCCGGTGGCCGGGCCCGCCGCGGCGGCCGATTCGGTGACCGTCCGGCCCGACCCGGCCTACCGCCAGCAGCCGTTCGAGGGCTGGGGTTCGAGCCTGGCATGGATGGCCGAGGTCACCGGCGGCTACCCGGACCAGATCCGCACGAAGCTCGCCGACATGGTCTTCGGTCCCGATGGCTTGAACTTCACCATCGCGCGCTACAACATCGGCGGCGGCAACGCCCCCGATGTGCCCAACTACCTGCGTGCGGGTGCTGCGGTGCCGGGTTGGTGGAAGGCGCCCGCGGGAACCACGCGCAACGACAAGGACTGGTGGACGCCGGGCGATCCGGCCGAGTTCGACCCGGCCGCCGACCCGAACCAGCGGTGGTGGGTCGACCGGATCAAGAAGCGGGTGACCAAGTGGGAGACGTTCAGCAACTCCCCGCCGTACTTCCACACCGTGTCCGGCTATGTCTCCGGCGGGTTCAACGCCACGGCCGACCAGCTGCGAACCGACAAGATCGGTGACTACACCGCGTACCTGGCCCAGGTCACCAAGACGCTCGAACGAGCCCACGGGATCACGGTGTCCTCAGTGGACCCGTTCAACGAACCCAACACCGGCTACTGGAAGACCACGCTCGGCAGCGACGACAACCCGACCGGCGGCCGCCAGGAGGGTGCGCACATCGGCCCTTCCCTGCAGTCACAGGTGATTCCCGCGATGGCGCAGGCATTGAGCGGCTCCCGCGCGGTGGTTTCCGCACCGGACGAGACCAACCCCGACTTGTTCGCCGCCGACTGGGCCGGCTGGTCCGCGTCGTCCCGCGCGCTGGCCGGGCGGCTCAATGTGCACACCTATGGCACTGGCAACCGCCAGGTCGCTCGGGATATCGCCAAAGGCGCGGGGAAACCGCTGTGGATGAGCGAGATCGGCGGCAGCTGGCTGGACCGTCAGGACTTCACCAGCATGGACCCGGGCCTGGGCCTGGCCGCCCAGGTCGCCGATGACCTGCGGCTGCTCGAACCGAGCGCGTGGGTCAGCTGGCAGCCGATCGAGGACTACAACAACATGAAGCCGGGCGGCGAGTCCGCGCTGGGCATGAACTGGGGCGAGATCCAGATCCCCTTCGACTGCCTGCCGAACGCCACCCTGCAGACGTGTCCGATCAGGACGAACACCAAGTACAACACCATGCGCAACTTCACCCACTACATCAAGCCGGGTGACCGGCTGATCGGCGTGAACGACACCGCCAGCACGGCGGCGATGCGCGGTGAGGACCTGGCGACCGTGGTCCACACCAACACGAGCACAGCCGCGCAGAACGTGGTGCTTGACCTGTCCGGGTTCGCGAATGTCCACAATGGCGCCTCTGTCACACCGGTTGTGACTGATGTCAACAACGTTCTGAAGGCCGGCAACCCGGTGCGAGTGACCGGCAAGAAGGCGACCCTCCAGGTTCCGGCACGCTCAGTGGTCACTTTCGTCGTCAACGGCGTCAGTTCCGCCGCACCCGGCACCGGACTTGACTCAGGCAAGCCGTTCTCGTTCACCGGCGTGCAGAGCGGCAAGTCGCTTTCCGCGGAGAACGGCGGACTCGTGCAGCGCACAACGGACGCCTCATCCCCCGCGCAACGCTGGACTCTCAGCGACCGCACCGGCTGCCACGGCAACCGCGACCAGTTCGTTATCACCAACGCGGCCGGCGTCCTCAGCACCGCGAACGGCGGCGTGACACTGGCCCCGGCGGGCACGGACAACCCGGCCTCGCGCTGGATCCTGTCCGGCACCGGCGATGGTACGTGGACTTTTGTCAACGTTGGCACCGGACAGCTGCTCGATGTGATCGGCGAGTCGCGTGAGGACGGTGCCCGGATCGGGCTTTATCGTCCGACCAATGGCCCCAACCAGCGCTGGACCGCCGTCAGCCGCTGATCGCCGGATATCCGGCATGCATTCCGTCCATGATCCTTTGTGGAATGTGCTACTTCTGAGGGGAGGCGTCTGGGAGGACATCGAGTGAATCGCAAGCTGAGGTGGACTGTGGTCGGGGCAGGTTCGTGCGCGGCCGTGGCCGTGGTGGCGACGCTGCTGATAAGACCGGCGGACCAGCCGGTCAGCACACCCATCAGCGTGCCGCAGGCGCAGGACGTGGAGACGGAGACCATCACGACGAGGCCTTCCACCGTGTCCATCCTGCTCCCGTCGGCGCCGGTCGAGGCCCCGCCGAGCACTCCGGCCCCACCTCCGGCCGCACCGGAACCTCGTCGTTCGGCGACCATCCAGCCCCAGCAGCCGGCGCCGCCTCCGGTGGTGAACACCGACTTCCAGGCCGAGGACGCGAGGATCCAGAACGGGCAGGTGGAATCGAACTACCCGGGGTTCACCGGTTCGGGATTCGTCAACTACGACAACGCGGTGGGCAGTTCCGTGGAGTGGACGCTGCCCGCGCCGGCCGCCAGAGGTGCCGACGTGATTGTCCGGTTCGCCAATGGCAGCGACACACCTCGCTCGATGCTCATCACGGTCAACGGGGTGTCGGTGCGGCACATCGCGTTTCCGATGACGAACGGGTGGGCCGACTGGCGGACGTTGACCGTCCACGTGGACCTGGTGCCCGGCAACAACTCCCTCAAGGCGATCGCGACGAGCCGGGACGGCGGCCCCAACGTCGACAAGATCACCTTGACCTGATTGCCCTGCCAAAGTCAAAGCACTACCATCAGATTCCAGCGTGATGTTAGCGCTAACATACCCTGCTGGAGGCCGCGATGAAGCTCAGCCTCAGAAAACGCACGCCCGCACTGGTGGCCGCGGTGGCATTGGCGATCACAACCGTCGTCGCGGTCAGCGCGCCGAAAGTGGCCCAGGCGTGGGACAACGGGACGGCGAACACCCCGCCACTGGGCTGGAACAGTTACGACGCCTTCAACTGGAGCGTCACAGAGGCGGACGTCAAGGCGAACGCCGACTACATGGCCAACAACCTCAAGCAGTACGGCTGGCAGTACATCACCGTCGACTGGGCCTGGTACTTCCCGGGACGCCACACCGGCAGCCCGAACCAGGACGCGAACCTCAACCCCCGGCTGCGCATGGACGCCAACGGCCGCCTGCTGCCCGACACCACGCGGTTCCCTTCAGCGGCGGGCGACAGCGGGTTCAAGCCGCTGGCCGACTACATCCACGCACGAGGCCTGCGGTTCGGCGTACACCTGATGCGCGGTATCCCGCGGCAGGCGGTGGCCGACAATGTGCCGATCCTCGGCACCTCCTGCCGTGCCAATCAGATCAACAACGACACCACCGCGGCCTGGCTGAACCTCATGTGGGGCTTGACCATGAGCCGGCCGTGCGCGCAGGCGTACCTCGACTCGGTGTTCCAGCTGCTGGCCGGGTGGGGCGTGGACTTCGTCAAGGTCGACGACATCGCCGCGCCGACCTACCGGCAGTCCGAGATCGAGGGCTACCGACTGGCCATCCAGCACAGCGGGCGGCCGATGGTGCTCAGCCTCTCCCCTGGCCCGACGCCGCTTTCCGCCGGCCCGCACGTGCAGGCCAACGCGCACATGTGGCGCATCGTCAACGATCTGTGGGACGACTGGGGCAGCCTCAATGCCTTGTTCGACCAGCTGCGCAACTGGACGCCGTACCGCGCGAAAGGCGCCTACCCCGACCCGGACATGATCCCGATAGGACGGTTGTCGAAGGCCGGACCCGTGGGCTCGCCTCGATATTCGAACCTGACTGCCGACGAGCAACGCACTCTGATGTCGTTGTGGGTGATCAACCGGTCGCCGTTGATGTGGGGCGGCAACCTCGTCGAGAACCGTCCCGCCGACCTGGCCCTGATGACCAACGCCGCCGTGCTGGCCGTGGATCAGAACAGTACCAACAACCGCCAGATCGCCGACGGCGCCCGCCAGGTGTGGGCCGCCGATATCCCTGGCAGCAATGACAAGTACGTCGCACTGTTCAATAGGGACGGTGCCGCAGGGAACGTGTCGCTCAGCCTGGCGGCCCTGGGCGCGGGCTCGGCCGCCGTGACGGATCTGTGGTCCGGAGCCGATCTGGGCACGGTCAGCGGAACGTTCACCCGGTCGCTGCCTGCCCATGGCGCCGGGCTGTACCGGATCTCACCCCGGTCGGCCGCCGCCGTGTCCACCCTCGCCGCCCGGCACAGCGGCAAACTGCTGGACGTGTTCAACCTGTCCACAGAGGACGGTGCGGACGTGGTCCAGTGGACGGGCAACGGGCAGAACAACCAGCGGTGGGAGTTCCGCGATGCGGGCGGCGGCTATTCCACCGTGGTCAACGTCAACAGCGGCAAGTGCCTGGACGTGTACGGCGAGTCCACCGCTGACGGCGCCCGGATCACGCAATGGACCTGCCACGGCGGCACCAACCAGCAGTGGCGGATCCAGGACGCGGGCAGCGGCTACCTTCAGCTGATCGCCCGGCACAGCAACAAATGCCTCACCATCAAGGACGCCGCCACCACCGACGGGGCGTTGGCCGTGCAAATGCCCTGCGGCAGCCAGCAGTGGCAGCGTCAGACGGTCTGAGCCAGGGCACCTCGGATGACGGTCTCGAAGATCGGCCGTGGGTCGGTCTCGATGTGCCGGGCGATATGGTTCATGAACAGGCCGTCGAAGCAGGCGGCCAGCGCGTCCGCCGCGGCGTCCGGGTCCCGGGCGCCGAGGCGGGCGAGCGCAGGCACGACGAGGTCGGCCATGGCCGCCCGTCCGCGCATCAGCGCCTGCCGCAGGCTCTCGTCGTGCGCGCCTTCGACCCAGAGGACCATCCGGGCCGCGGTCATGGTGCGGTTCGGGCCGGTCATGAACGCGAACAGACCGCACACCTCGTCCACGAACTGCTCCGCTGACGTGGGCCGCAGCGCGGTGCTCACCGCCGGGGTCTCCTGCTGCACCATCCACTCCACCACCCCGGCCAGCAGCGCCGCCCGGGTGCGGAAGTAGTTGGACGTCGACCCCTTGGGCAGCCCGGCCTCCTCGTCGACGCGGGCGTGGGTCAGGGCCCGCAGCCCGCTCGTGCCGAGCAGTTCGATCGCCGCGGTCAGGGCTCGTTCTCGCTTCGAGGTCACCCTTGACACTATAGACATAGTGGGATTTCACGATGAACATAGTACGCTCGGGCGATGACAGCCATCGCAGCACTTGTTTCCTTGGTGATCAGCGCCGTCATCGGCGTGGTCATGCTTCTTCGCTGGCGCCGTGCCGTGCCTCCGCCGCCGACCGCGTTCATCCACCTCACCAGCGCGACGGCCGGCCTGGCCCTGTGGATCACATACCTGTCCACCGACCGGCCCGCGGCTTTGGCCTGGGTGACGTTCGGCATGCTCATCATCACCAACGGCCTCGGCGACATTCTCTTGACCAGCGGCTGGCGCGCCCGCCGGGCGAAGACCGGTCACGGTTCCGCGGTACTCGACTACTTCCGGGCGGCGCGAGAGGTCGCGTCCGGCAGACGACCGGCCGCCATGGCGCACGCTTTCCTCGCCCCCGCCATCCTCGCCCTGGTTCTGGTCTCAGCCTTCTGACTCACTTCAGCCGGAAGTCGCCGCGCCGGACCTCAGCGGCCGTCTGCTCGACGTCCAGGTCCCTGGTGTCGAGCACATGGTCCTCAAGCTCGCCCAGTCGCGCGAACGCGCCGAACAACCCGGTGATCGCCTCCACGTCTTTCAGTTCCCGCCCAGCCCGTTCCTTTGCCCGCGTCAACGTGGTCTCAAGATCCGGTCGGAGGACCACATAGGACAGCTCGCTGAACGCGTCCCGGAACGGCGGCAGAAACCAAGGCCCCACAATGCCATCCACCACCACGTCGTAGCCGCCACGCGCGAACGTCCTTGTGGCGCCGACGATCGCCTCGACGACCACCTCGTTCTGCCGTTGCGCCTCGGGCAGGAACGGCAGAACGAACCCGGCGCGGATCGACCGGTAGAACTGGTCGGTCACCAGATGCACGGTCGGCACACTCGCGCTCGTCGCGAGCACCTCCGCCACGGTCGTCTTCCCCGCACCAGGCGGGCCGGTCATGATGATCACTTCACCGCTCATGACCAGGGAAGTTAGTCGCGGAATTTCCCGAGAAACAGTCTTTTCTTTTCGGCAGCGCTCAGCCGTCACCAGAACCCCGTCGGTGTGCTTCCGCGCACACATGGAAATCGGGGGACACTGTGGATGGCGGCTGCCTGCCCTCTTGCCGGGCCATTGATTCACAACGGCAACAAGTCCTTGACGAGGCGGCTCCGAACTCGCCGTCCGGGTCTTCCTGCCA
>CBIMJO010000409.1:0-7813 GCA_966244135.1 uncultured Actinocrispum sp.
CGGTGTAGGCCGGGTCGTACAGGTCGGAGATCTGCTTGCGCACCGCCGGATCGGTGACCACGATCAGCCGGTGACCCTGGCTGAACCCCGCGCTCGGCGCGCGGTGGATCACCTTCACGATCCTGCGCAGCACGTCCGGGGGGACGGGGTCGGGCCGGTAGTCCCGGACCATCCGGCGCACCTTCAGCACATCAGCGAAGTCCATTGACCCAGCTGATCACGAAACCCGGGCGGGCGTCCATGTCCTCAGCGATAACGTTGCACGAGGTCGGCGGCCGCCTTCGGCCATTCGGGGTACGTGAACGAGAAACCCGCGTCCAGCAACCGCCTCGGAACCACGTAACGGCTTTTCAGCAGCAGCTCGGTGTCGGTGCGGATCGCGAACGCGCCGATCTCGGCCATCCACGCGGCCGAGGGGATTCCGAAAGGGACGTTCGCGGCCCCGCGCAGCGCCCGCATGAACTCCCGGTGCGGCAGCGGAGCGGGCGCGGCCAGGTTGACCAGACCGGCCAGGTCACTGTCCAGCAGGAACTCCACCACGAAACCCCGCCGCTGCGGCCGATCACGACCACCGTGTGGCCGGCCGTGCGCAGCGCGCGGGTCAGGAAGCGGCCGATGTGCCCGGTCCCACCGGGAATGACGATCTTCATGGCAGTCCCCTCTCCACTGCCACGGTACGACGGTTTTGAACGTGTTCAAAACCGAAAGTGACTCACGAGACTTTGAGGGTCTGCTTGGCCAGGACGTAGGCGGGCAGCATCTGCTCGTGCTCCTCGGTGTCCAGGCCACCGACGTGCAGCACGACCGGGCCCTTCGGGGTCGGCACCGCCAGCGCCCGTTCCCGCTTGGGTTCGGACTGCGGCGCCTCCAGTGAGTACGTGACCTCCTCGCCGGTCAGCGAGCCGAGCTGCACCGAGCGGTACTCGGGCTGCTTGACGTACCTGGAGTCGGCGACGAAGTCCTCCAGGGCGGCGCGCGCCTCCGGGCCGCCGTCCTTGTCGGTCCACACCCGCAGGAACCCGATCATCCCGGCGGGTTTCGCGTCGACCTCGCACACCGCGGTGAACCGGCCCATCCGGGCCAGGCCGAGATCGTCGTCGCCCTTGCTCTCGATCGCCTTGGGCTTCCAGGACTTGGCCACCTCGAAGGTGACCGGCATCGGGCACAGGCTGCCCGCGGCGCCGATCGGGCCGGCCGCGGTGGCGGCCTTGGTGTCGTCCAGCCACGGCTGCCCGCCCGCGGCCTTCGCCGGTTCGTTGGGTACCGAAGTGCATCCCGCGGCGAGCAGGACAGCGCCGACCATGACGGCACTGACGACAAAGAACTTACGCATGCACGCCCCCAGTCGGTGATTCGCGGCCGATCCTATTGCGGGGCGCGGACAGCCCGTCATCGGGCCGCGACGATCACCGGCATCGGCGAGGACCGCCAGCTCATGCCGCTGATCGGGGAACTTCTGGATCTTGCATAGCAGTCGCGGACAGTGAGAGCCTTCGCTGGTAATGCTGGCAGACCGTGACGGGAACTTTGTTCGGAACTGAACCCATACAGAGCCCATAGGACGCCTGTCCTGCGAAAATGACACAGGCCTGTCCGGCCCGTTACGCCGTTTGGCCCTTAACTTTTGTCTCGGGAATGCATAAGTTCCACGTGATCGACACGAAAGAATATGAGCAACCGACGGCCCGGAAGGCAAGCCAGTAACACCGATACCCCCTGCGCGCGCGGCGAGGGGTAACAGTCGATCCCTGGGGATGTGCGTGCCTCACGCCATGCCCCGCATGGCGCTGTTCCCGGTTTTTCATGGACCCCGAATGGAGAGGGATGGAAAAGCACGCCCAGACCGGCTGGTTCACCAAGCTCGTTTCCCGGCGCTCGGTGCTCGCGGGCACCACGGTCGGACTGGCCGTCCCGGCTGCCATGACGGTCGGCGCGGCCGCGCCGACGCACACCGCGGCGGCCCAGACCGGCGTGGTGAAGAAGGTGACCATCTACGCGGAGCTGTTACCCGGCAACCTCTACGGCTACGGGCTGGCCGAGGGCCAGGCCACCGTGCCCGGGCCGACGCTGGAGATGTACGAGGGTGACACGCTCGAGATCACCCTCGTGAACAAGACCGACAAGCGGCTGTCCATCCACCCGCACGGCGTGGACTACAGCACCGACTCGGACGGCAGCCCGTTCAACGCCTCCTTCAACAACCCCGGCGAGACCAAGGTCTACACCTGGCGTTCGCGGGTCGCGACGCAGACGGCCGGCCGCCAGTACCTGCCCGGCAGCGCGGGCTACTGGCACTACCACGACCACGCGATGGGCACCGACCACGGCACTCAGGGTGTCCTCAGAGGACTGTACGGGGCGCTGATCGTGCGCCGGCGTGGGGACATCCTGCCGGACAAGCAGTTCGTCGCCGTGTTCAACGGCATGCAGATCAACAACAAGGTCGCGCCGGACACCCCGATGTTCGAGGCCAACCTCGGCCAGCGGGTGGAGTGGATCGCCATCGGGCACGGCGACCTGTTCCACACCTTCCACCTGCACGCCCACCGCTGGGCCGACAACCGGACCGGATACCTCGAGGGCCCGAGCGACCCGACGCCGGCCATCGACAACAAGGACCTCAACCCGGGCAGCTCGTTCGGGTTCCAGGTGATCGCCGGCGAGGGCGTCGGCGCGGGCGCGTGGATGTACCACTGCCACGTGCAGAACCACTCCGACGGCGGCATGGTCGGCATCTTCCTGGTGCGCAACGCCGACGGCAGCATGCCGCCGGGCGCCCAGGACGCCATCGACCGTTTCCATGGCCACGTGCACGCGGCCATGACGGACATGCCCGGCATGTCAGGCACGTCCGGCCACTAGCTCATCGCTTCCTTTCCTCGGCCTGCCAACGACAAAGGAGTTCACGGATGGGGCATAGATTTTCCACGGGCCATCGGCGCAGAACGCGGCATCGCGCGCTGTTCGTGCTGACCGGGGCCGCGATCGCGTTGGGCGGCATGGTGGTTCCCGCCGCCGCCGCTCCGGCCGCGCCGCCAGCGGCCGCGGCCGCCGCGACCGGCTCGGTGCTGGTGTTCCACGGCCAGGTCGCGCAGCAGGAAGACCCGGTCGCCGTGGCCACGCAGACGATCAAGGACCTGGGCCAGGCCAACGGCCTGACCGTCACCGAGTCGACCGATCCCGGGGTGTTCACGCCGGAGAACCTGGCCGGCTACCGAGGTGTCGTCTTC
This sequence comes from uncultured Actinocrispum sp., assembly GCA_966244135.1. Lineage (GTDB taxonomy): Bacteria > Actinomycetota > Actinomycetes > Mycobacteriales > Pseudonocardiaceae > Kibdelosporangium. The sequence continues at coordinate 3,231 of CBIMJO010000409.1, forward strand.
CTCTCCTCGCAGGGCAACGCGCTCACGCGTGACCAGGAAGCCGTGCTGCAGAACTACATGAAGGCCGGCGGTGGCTTCCTCGGCATCGGCGACGCGGCCAAGGCGCAGGACAGCTCGAGCTGGTTCACCGGCCTGATCGGCACCCGCCCGGTCGGCAGCATCGCCAACCCCGAGGCGGTCGCCGCGGTCACCGCGAGCGCGGAGAACCCGCCGAACGAGATCGCCACCAAGCTGATCGACAACGACGCCAACACCAAGTGGCTGACGTTCAACCCGACCGGCTGGGCCAGGCTGCAGCTGACCAAGCCGACCGTGGTCACCAGCTACGCGCTCACCTCGGCCAACGACTTCCCCGGCCGCGACCCGCGGGACTGGCAGCTGCAGGGCTCCAACGACGACCAGGCGTGGACCAATGTGGACGTCCAAACCGGACAGACCTTCCCGGAGCGGTTCCAGACCAGGAAGTTCAACACCACCCCGGTCAACACCACGGCGTACACGTACTACCGGCTCAACATCACCGCGAACTCCGGTGAGCCGCTGGTGCAGCTGGCCGACATCCGCCTGTTCACCGGCAGCTCGGCACCCCCGCCCGCGCCCGGTGTGAACCAGGCCGTGGTGGACATCCTCGACCGCCAGCACCCGGCGACCAAGGAGCTGCCGCTCAACGTGACCCGGTCGGACCGCTGGTACAACTGGGATCCGAGCCCGGTCGGCACCGTGCACACGGTCGCGCAGGTCGAGGAGCGGTTCTACAACCCGGGTCCGGGCGCGAACGGCGCGTTCCACCCGGTGTCCTGGTGCCGTGACTACGAAGGCGGCCGGTCGTTCTACACCGGCATGGGCCACACCGAGGGCAGCTACAGCGAGGACGCGTTCCGCAAGCACCTCAACGGCGCTCTGAAGTGGACGGCCGGCCTGGTGCGCGGCGACTGCCAGGCGACCATCGCGTCGAACTACAAGATCGAGCGGCTGACCGCGCAGAACCAGGCCGGGCAGCTCGACCAGATCGGTGAGCCGCACGGACTGACCGTCGCGCCGGACGGCTCGATCTTCTACGTCGGCAAGGCGGCCTGCCCGAGCGGCCCGATCGTCAGCTGGGACGACCCGAACGTGGGCCTGGGCTGTGGCACCATCCACCGCTACGACCCGGCCAGCAAGACGACCAAGCTGCTGACCACGTTGCAGGTCATGGGCAACCGGGGCAGCGGCTCGGAGCTGGTGAAGAACGAGGAGGGCCTGCTCGGCATCGTGCCCGACCCGAACTTCGCGGCCAACGGCTGGATCTACGTCTACTGGATGCCGCACGAGTCGATCGACCGGGTCAAGCGGATCGGCTACCGGACGATCTCGCGGCTGACCTACGACAAGACGGCCAACACGATCGACCAGGCCACCCGCAAGGACATCATGTCCTGGCCGGTGCAGATCCACAGCTGCTGCCACGCCGGTGGCGGTATGGCGTTCGACGCCAAGGGCAACCTGTACGTGGGTTCCGGTGACAACAACTCCTCCGAGGGCTCCAGCGGGTACTCCGGCAACAACTGGACCCAGGAGTTCGCGGGCATCTCCTTCCAGGACGCCCGCCGCACCGCCGGCAACACCAACGACCTCGCGGGCAAGATCATCCGCATCCACCCGGAGGCCGACGGCACGTACACCATCCCCGAGGGCAACCTCTTCCCGCCGGGCAACCCCAAGGCGCGCCCGGAGATCTACGTCATGGGTGTCCGCAACATCGCCCGCCTGGCGATCGACCCGGTGCACCAGTGGCTGACCGCGGGCTGGGTCGGCCCGGACGCGTCCTCGCCGAACCCCGAGCTGGGACCGGCGAAGTACGAGACCGGCACGATCATCACCTCCGCGGGCAACCAGGGCTGGCCGTACTGCATGGGCAACCGTCAGCCGTACCGTGACCGCAGCAACACCGATGCCACGGTGCTGACCGGCTGGTACGACTGCAACGCGCCGAAGAACAACTCGCCGCGCAACACGGGGCTGACCGACCTGCCGCCGATCCGCGACAACATGATCTGGTACTCGCCCGACGGCGGTGGCCCGGTCTTCCCGTTGCGCTCCGACGGCAGCGGCATCCCGACCTACAACGCGGCCGACGCGGTCTACACCGAGCCGTACGTGCGCGGTGGCGGCCAGGCGATCATGTCCGGCCCGACGTACCACCGCGAGCTGGTCAACGCCAACAGCGGCGTCGCGTGGCCGTCGTACTGGAACGACAAGTGGTTCATCGGTGACGAGTCCAGCCCGAACAACCGGATCGCGGTCACGGTCGACGCGAACAAGGTGCCGCAGCAGGCGCCGCCGGCGTTCGCCGAGACCCTGTCGCGGATCATCCCGTCCGGCAACGGCGACAACCGGATGCAGAGCTGGATGGACGCGAAGTTCGGCGCGGACGGCGCGCTGTACATGCTCGACTACGGCGGCGGCTTCTTCTCGTTGCACCCCAACCAGAAGCTGATCCGCGTGGCGTACACCGGCGGCCCGGCCACCCCGGCCCCGGCGGCGAACTCGGTCGCGGTGCAGAACAAGCCGCTGACCATCGCGTTCAACGGGTCCAAGTCCGGCGGCGTGTCCTACCGCTGGGACTTCGGCGACGGCACCTCGTCGACCGAGCAGAACCCGCGGCACGTCTACGCCAAGCCGGGCACCTACACCGCGAAGCTGACGGTGACCTACGCCGACGGTGAGATCGCGTCGTCGCAGTCCACCGTGAACGTTGGCTGTGCGGTGTCGGACAACCGGTCCACGGTGTGGCTGAGCGACCAGGACTCCGGTGTGGCCAACAAGCAGGTCGGTGGCGGCTGCACGATCAACGACCTGATCGACGACGAGAGCGCGTACCCGGACCACGGTGCGTTCGTCCGCTACGTCACCACGATCGCCGACCAGCTGCAGAAAGACGGCACGATCACCAGCCGGGAGAACTCGGCCCTGGTGCGCGCGGCGTCCGCGTCCGACGTGGGCAAGTCGACGAACACCGGCTACAAGCCGTTGTTCGACGGCACTCCCGAGTCGCTGCAGGGCTGGACACAGGCTCCGTCCGGATCGTTCTCGCTCCAGCCGGACGGGTCCCTGAGGTCGGCCGGCGGCCTGGGCATGTTGTGGTACAAGAACGAGCAGTTCGCGAACTTCTCGCTCAAACTGCAGTTCCGTGACATCGCCCCGGACGGGTTCCGCGCCAACAGCGGTGTGTTCACCCGGTTCCCCGACCCGCGCCAGCCGCTCAACGAGCGCCCGGCGTGTGGCAAGACGGGTTCCGCGGCCACATCGCAGGCGTGGGTCGCGATCTACTGTGGACACGAGATCCAGATCTACGACGGTGACACCGGAGAACCCCAGAAGACCGGGTCGATCTACAACTTCGACCCGAACAGCCTGGCACAGGCCGGGGTCACGCCGAAGGCCCAGTGGAACGACTACGAGATCCGCGTTGTCGGACAGCACTACACGATCATCCGCAACGGCGTGGTGATCAACGAGTTCGACAACACCCCGGGCAAGCAGTCCTCCCGGGCCGGCGACCCGCCGACGGATCTGCGCCAGTTCCTGACCGGCTTCGTGGGTCTGCAGAACCACAGTGACAACGATCTGACCGAGTTCCGCAACATCCGAGTGCGGTCGCTGTAACCGCGCGGCCCGGCCGGTGAACTGCCCACCGGCCGGGCCCTTTCGGTACCGCACTCATGGAAGGTGCCATGCTTCAAAGATTTTTACGACGCAGCTGGGTGATCCTGCTCGGCTTTGCACTGGTGACACCGGTGATCGTCGTCCCGGCTTCGGCCACCACCCATCAGCCGGTCGTCCTGGCGCAGACGCTGACGTGGACCGCCGACAACGACATCACCCGCTACAAGTCGGCACCCACCTCGGCCACGGCCGGGCAGGCGACGATCGTGTTCGAGAACAGTGAGGCCACCGGCAACACCACCGGTATGTCGCACACGCTGACGTTCGACACCGACACCCCGGGCTACAACCACGACGTCAACGTCAACATCCTCGCCAACCCGTTCGACACCGAGAACGGGCGGCACGAGCAGACGGTGACGCTGACGCCGGGCAAGTACCGCTACTTCTGCACCATGCCCGGCCATCAGCAGATGGTCGGCGAGTTCACCGTGGGGCCGGCCGGCCCGGACACCACGCCCCCGACGGTCAACGGGGTCGTGTCCGGCAACAAGGACGGCAACGGCAACTACCTGGGCAAGGCCACGGTCACGGTGACCGCGTCCGACACCGGGTCCGGTGTGGACAAGATCGAGTACCAGGTGGACGACACGAGCTTCCTGCCCTACACGGCCCCGGTGGACGTGACGGCGGTCGGCGACCACTCGGTGCAGTTCCGCGCGACCGACAAGGCGGGCAACACCTCCCCGGTGGGCTCGGTGTCGTTCCGGGTCGTCGAGGCTCCCCCAAAGGACACCACTCCACCAACGGTCAACGCGACTGTTGCCGGGAACAAGGATCCACAAGGGAACTACATCGACAAGGCGACCGTGACGATCACGGCCTCGGACACCCAGTCCGGGGTCAAGACCGTTGAGTACTCTTTGGACGGTGGCGCC
>CBIMJO010000410.1:0-7802 GCA_966244135.1 uncultured Actinocrispum sp.
AGCACCTCGTCGCCGGCGAGGTGGCCGAAGCTGTCGTCGATGTCCTTGAAGTGGTCGATGTCGATGATCAGCACGCCCAGCGTCGAGCTCAGCCGGCGGGCGCGGATCAGCTCACGCCGGGCGACCTCGGTCCAGAACGACGGGTCGAGCAGGGCGGTCTTGGAGTCGGTGCGGGCGGCGGCCTGGAACTGCGGCAGCAGCAGGCCGATCTGCAGGGCCAGCGGGGTGGCGATCAGGACCGGCAGCAGCCACGGCCGCACGGTCATGACCAGGGCGATTCCCGAGCCGACGCCGACCGCTGCGTTCACGATCAGCACGTCGGACAGGTTGCCCAGGGCGGTCCGGCCGGGGTTGGCGGGGTTCGTCGCGATGATGACCGCGACCACCATGGCGTAGTTGACCAGGAAGTACGTGGCGCCCGCGCCGATCAGCGTGACCACGCCGGTGAACCCGTCCAGATACGGCATATAGGGCGCGAGAAGACCGCCGGTGCCCAGCTTGAGCACGACTCCGGCGGCCGAGCAGGCGATGATGACCGAGCAGGCGGAGAACACTTTCCGGTGCAGCACGCTGCGCCGCCGGTAAACCCGGATCCACGAATGCGTATAGCTCACCACAATCACCACCGCGACCAGCGGGGGCGGCAGCAACAGCAGCGCGGCGAAGATCCAGATCGACTGCAGGTGCATATGCGGGCGGCCCTCGGCGCCCAGTTCGCGTATTCGTTCGATGCCGCGTGCTGCCTCCAAGTGAGTGATTTCACCGGCGAGCAACATCGCGAACCAGATCAGTGACTGGGTGGTGACCGGCACCAAGGTCGCGGTAAATCCCACGACGACCAGGGCGAAAGCCTCGACGATGAGGATGTAGACGACCACCGGGCGCGGCAAAGACCACACCGACCAGCGGCGCGGATTGAGCGCGCCGTTTCGTCTGCGGGTACCGGCCTTGGACAATCGCACCACGGACACCCCTGCCACACGCGGAGAATTCGCACTGTAATTCCAGACGATCTACGTGTCACTAGGCCAGAGGTGGCCAGCTGCGTCACGCAATGTCATCACCACATGTCAACACCACAAGTGGAGGCAGTCATGAAGAACACCACATCCGCAGCCCAGACCGGCCGTCCCGTCGACTGGCGTGCCCGTCTCCAGCGGCCCGTGGACTGGGCGCGGCGCTGAGTCTCAGCGCGCGGGCTGGCCGGTGGCCCTGTGCCACGACCAGCCCGCCCCCAGGGCGGCGAGCATTCCCAGGGCCCCGGCAATGGCCACGACAATGTGCGGGGCGAGGTATTCGGCGGCCAGCCCGGCGGCCAGGACTCCCGCTCCCTGGGACACCCGCAGCCCGGTGATCGCCACCCCGAATGTCCGCGCACGCAGGGCATCCGGTACCGACTGGACGAAAAGCGTGGAGGCGGTCAGGTTGTAGGCGCCCGCGGCCCCGGAAAATGCCCAGAGCGTCACCGTGAAGGCCAGCCCGGGATTGCTCACGCACAGTGTCAGCGGCGCGCAGGACAATACGGCCAGCGGGACCAGCAGACCGTGACGGCGGACAGGTGGTAATCGGGTCAGCGCGGTCACGCCAATGACATTGCCGATCGCATATGCGGCCAGCAGGAATCCCACCGCGACCGCGCCGCCGCCGATTTCGGCCGCGTACGGGGTCACGACGGCCTCGCCCGCGATCGCGAACCCGGAAACGCCGCCGAGCGCGATCAACGCCCTCAACCGCCGATCCCGCCACACCACGGCGATTCCCGACAGCCAGGGTGCCGAAGTCCTTTCGTGGTGCGGGGCTTCGCGGTGTTTCACGCCGAATCGCACCAGCAGGGCCGAAACCAGGAAGCTCCCCGCGTCCAGCCACAACGCGCCATGAGGTGTCAGCCCGGCGACCGCGAGACCGCCGGCCGCGAACCCGACGACCTGCGCGGTCTGCGTGGTGATCGTGAAGACCGCCATCCCCACGGTGAACCGGTCCCCCGGCAGCACCTGCGGCAACAGCGCTGCCCTTGCCGCCGCCCAGGGCGCGTTCAGCAGCTGAACGGCGGTCAGGAGTGCCGCCACCACAGGCAAAGGCGTCCCTGGCAACGCCATCGCCGCTACCAGCACGGTCCTTGTTACGTCAGCAGCGACCATCACTGACCGTCTCGGGTACCGGTCGGCCAGCCATGCCAGCAGCGGCCCGCTCACCAGATCGGGCAGGAACGTCAATGCGTAGGCGGCCGCGGCCCACGCCGGTGACTGCGTCCGCGAGAACACCAGGATCGATACCGCCACCCGCGCCAGCTGGTCGCCGGCGACGGACGCCAGCTGAGCGGCGAACAACGCCCGGAACTCGCCGACGGCGACCACATCCCGGAAGGTCGCGCGCTCAGCCTCGGTCACCGAGAGCAACCTAGTGGCCCGCGCCGGAGGTCCGCCAGCCACTAGCGGCTAGAACGGCAGGTTGGCCAACCAGTGATCGACCAGTGCATGGTTCCCGCGCACCTTGATCGAGGACACCGGCGCCCGCCGCGTGAACACCAGCAGCAGCTCGGTCACAGCCCCCGCCACCTCGACATCCGCCTCCACACCCGAACGCGCAACGGTCACTCCCGCTGGTGTCCGGGTGATCCGCCAGGGCGCCGGTCCCTCGATGGCGTTGAGGTGGAGGGTCTCGCCGTTGCCGGGCGGGGCCTGGGCGGCTTCGAAGAGTTCGAGGCCCTCGGTGATGGTCTCCTCGGCCAGCTCCGAGGGGATGACGTAGGGGCGGCCCGCGGTCAGCGCCGCGTCCGCGTGATGCACGGTGAGGTCACACAGCATGCGCCGCAACCAGAACGCCGCCGGCCGGGGCCCAACCGGCGTCCACGCAACCGCGTCGGTTTCCGCAACCGCTTGGTCCACCTCACGTGCGCCCGCCACGAGCCAGTCCCGCCACCGGTCCTGCGGGCCGGGATCGGCGTCACGCGGGTCCGGGTAACCGTTGAACTCGTTGGTGCGCACGATCTCCGCGGCCCAGCGCGGTGCCTGCCCGATGTGCGCCACCAGGTCCCGTACCCGCCATTCCGGGCAGGTGGGCACGGTCGCCGACGGGTCGAGACCGGCTACGGCGTCGGCGAAGGCGGTGGTCTGCGCGTACAGGTGCCGTGCGATGTCCATGCGGCCTACGCTAAAGCGCTCCGCCGGTGAACGCGTGCCGAATCCGGGGTGAACCATGGGGCGGATTCCGGGGCGGGACTACCGGTGCACGCTGCCCGATTGGCATCTTCGAGGTGCTGTTGCCGATCACGCGGACGGGACTTCAGATGAGCGAGCACCGGCTCGACCCGCGGGGTGGCGTGCGGGATTGGCTGGTCGCCGGTCCTTGGCGGGCGGGCCTCGATCTGTCCACTTTGCTCAGTCCGGACGGTTCGCCATGGGGCCCGTACGGCCGCTGGGTACTGACCAACGGGCCGGATGTCACGCCGTTCAAAACTAAGCTGTACCGGCACTACCCGCTCGCCGAGCAGCCGCCGTCGCCGCTTGTCGAAGGCGGTGAGGTCAGCTATCAGGAGCATCGGTCGACGTGGCGGCGGGTGCACACCGCGTCGGACGGGTTGGTGGACTTCAGCGAGTTCTGTTTCACGCCCGAGCGGCGGATCGCCGTGGCGGGCGCGGTGTTCGAGGTCGACCAGGCCGGGTGGCGGACGCTCGAACTCGCCACGACCGGGCCGTTCCTGCTGTATGTCGGCGGGGAATGTGTGCTGCGCGGCGATCAGGTGACCTACATGGAGCCCGCGACCCATTCTGTCCGGGTCTGGCTGCCGTCCGGGCGGACCGAGGTCGTTGCTTACCTGTGGCAAGTGGGGTTCCGGGAGTGCCGCCAGGTGGTTCGGTTGCGGGTCGGCGGTTTGCCGGTGAAGGTGGTCGTCCCTGGTTCGCCGGACGATCCGATGGCCGAGCAGATCCTCAACGCCATCGGCACACCTCGTTGGGGCCTGGTGACACCCGAGGTCGAACTCACCGGGCCCACCGGGGCGACCGCGAGAGTCCAACGTGGACCTTTTGACGAGATGGTGACGTTCAGGGACGGGCGGGCCGTGGTGTCGATCGCGGCGGGCGGGGACGACTCGGTGGGCTCGGCGTCGATGCTGACCACCGGCGAGCTGACCGTGCGGGTGTCGATCGGTGCGCAGTTCCGCGAGTTCGGGGTGTGTCTGTTGCCCGAGAACCGCACCGAACCTGTCGGCACGCCCGAGGACTGGCGCCGTGAACTGCTGGAACACGCTGCCGCGGGCACGAACGGCTGCGCTGCGGAACTGGCCGCCCACGCCCTGGACCCGGCGCACGAGTTGCGGCTGGACCGGCTCGAGCGGTCGCTGGCGATGATCACGAGCCGGGCCGACTGCGCCGATTTCGAGTCCCTGGGCCTGTTGCACCTCTGGCACCGGGCCGGGCAGGCGGACGTGATCCGGGCAGCGTTGCTGGGCCTGAAGTACTGGATCGACCAGCCCGGCCTGGACGCGATGTGCTACTTCACCGAGAACCACCAGCTGGTCTGGCACACCGCCGAACTCCTTGCCGGGCCGCGGGTGGTGTTAGCGTGCTAACTCACGGTCCGAACGCCTACCAGGAGGTCCGCGGCACGCCCGGGCTGGCGTGGGTGTGTGTGGTCGGCCGTCAAGCCGTGGATGGGTCGTTCGAGGAGTTCGTGGACGGCCTGGGCGAGCCGGAGTTCAGCGAGGACGGCGTCGGCTACCGGAACCTCAGCCTGCACTGGGATCTTCCGTTCACTGTGGACGGACGCCCGGTTCGGCCCGAGCCGTACCACCTGGACAATCCCGTCTGCCGGGTTCCGTTCGACGCCACCGAGATGACCATCGGCGACCACGTCATCGACCTCAGGACGGGTCGGGCAGCCGGTTGATCGGATGGTCACCGGTCGCCCACAGGTACTGCACCGCATAGGCCCGCCACGGCCGCCAAGCCGTGGCGTGCGCGGTGAGCGCGCCTGGGCTGGCCGGCATGCCGAGTTGTTCGGCGGCCCGTTTGATGCCCAAGTCCCCTGGGATGAAGGCATCCGGGTCGCCGAGGGCGCGCATGACGATGGACTCGATGGTCCACGGTCCGAACCCGGGCAGCGTCTTGAGCTGCTCCCGCGCCTGCTGCCAGTCGGCGCCGAGGCCGAGGTCGATCTCCTCGGCGGCCAGCGCGGTGATCAGCCTGGTCAGCGTGGTGCGGCGGGACTGCGGCATGGCGAACGTGCTGGGATCCAGCCCGGCCAGCGTGGCCATGTCCGGGAACAGGTGGGTCAGCCCGCCTTCTGGGTCCTCGATCGGCTCACCACAGGCCGTGACCAGCCGGGCGGCGTGCGTCCGCGCGGCCGCTGTCGACACTTGCTGACCTAGCACTGCTCGCACCGCGAACTCGTTGCCGTCCACTGTGCGCGGTACCCGGCGGCCGGGAGCCTTGTCCACCAACGGAGCCAGCAACGGATCCTCGCGCAGCAGGTCGTCGATGGCGATGGGATCCGCGTCCAGGTCGAGCGTCCACCGGCACCGGGTGATCGCGACCGAGAGGTCCCGCAGGTCGGTCAGCGTGAGCCGGCACTCGATGTACTCCGGGGTCGGCCGCAGGGCGGCGATGCCGTGCCCGTGCGGCAGCCGCAAAGTCCGCCGGTACGCGCCCGCCCGCCACTCCTCCACCCCAGGAACCGCTGTAGCGGCGAGATGCCCGAACAGATTTTCCGGACACAGTGGACTCCGGAACGGCAACCTCAGCACCAGCGACCCGGGCGAAGACAGGATCTTCTGCCGGCTCTTGGCCCGCAACTCCCCCGGCGTCACACCGAAGATCTCGCGGATGGTGTCGTTGAACGTCCGCACACTCCCGAACCCCGACGCGAAAGCGACATCGCCGAGCGGCTCCGAGGTGGTCTCGATCAGCAGCCGGGCGGTCTGGGCTCGTTGCGCGCGAGCCAACGCCAGCGGCCCGGCGCCGAGTTCGGTCGTCAGCTGCCGCTGGATCTGGCGGACGCTGTACCCCAGCCGGGCGGCCAGCCCGGGAACACCGTCGCGGTCGACAACGCCATCGGCGATCAGGCGCATCGCCCGGGCCACCAGGTCGGCGCGTTCGTTCCACTGTGGAGAGCCGGGCGTGGCGTCCGGACGGCAGCGTTTGCACGCCCGGAACCCGGCCTGCTGGGCGGCGGCCGCGCTCGGGTAGAAGCGCATGTTCTGGACCTTGGGCGGGACCACCGGGCAGCTCGGCCGGCAGTAGATCCTGGTGGTCAGCACCGCGGTGAAGAACCAGCCGTCGAACCGGGCGTCCTTGGCCTGGACCGCGCGTACACACCGCTCCCTGTCCTCATGCATTCCCCCAGCATCACCCACCGAGCGCGCCCCCGCTAGCGAGAAAACGACACCAGCCATCATGTCCGAAAATGGCCAGACCGGCGGCCCCGCGACTGATGAACTGCACGTCATGACCGCCAAGCATGAGCTTTTCCGATCGTTGCACGTTCCCGGCACGCCGCTGCGGCTGCCCAACGCCTGGGACGTGGCCAGCGCCCGGGTGATCGAGGACGCCGGGGCCCTGGCCATCGCCACGACCAGCGCCGGAGTGGCCTGGGGCATGGGCGAGCCGGACGGCGACCGGCTCGAGCCCGCGCGCATCCTGGACCTGATGGCGCGGATCGCGGACAAGGTCGAGGTCCCGGTCACCGCGGACATCGAGTCCGGCTCGGAGAACGTCGGCGAGTTCGTCACCGGCCTGTGGCAGGCGGGCGTGGTGGGGATCAACATCGAGGACGGCACCCGGCCACCCGCCGAGCTGGCCGCACGGATCAGGACCGCTCACCAGGCCGCGCCCGACCTGTTCATCAACGCCCGGATCGACACCTTCCTGTTCGGCCTCGGCGACCCGGAGACCCGCCTGCAGGACACTGTGGACCGCGCCGCCGAGTACATCTCCGCCGGCGCCAGCGGAATCTTCGTCCCCGGCGTCACCGACCTGGCCACCATCAGCGCGTTGACCAGCGCGATCTCGGCTCCGCTCAACACGATGGCCGGGTTCGGCGCCCCATCCGTGCACGCCCAGGCCGAAGTTGGCGTGGCCCGGGTCAGCCTGGGTGGCAGCATCGCGGGCGCCGCCTACGCCCTGGCCCGGGACAGCGCGCACGAACTGCTCAGCCGGGGCACGTATTCCCTGCTGGGCAACCAGTTCGACTACGGTCTGCTGAACAAGCTGTTGTCCTGACATGGGAAGGCCCCCTGGTCCACGCGGACCTTGGCGCCGATGTACTCGCAGTCACCGGGGCCCCGGCGCTCGCGGAAGTCACCGATGACCTGCTGGCCCTGGATGTACGACGGGATGCCACCCTGGGTGGACAGTGGGGTCATACCCTCGGGCAGGGTCAGCATGGCGCCCAGCCACTCGTTGGCGTTGCTGTTGTTGGTGACCGAGGCATAGACGTCGATCACGTCGCCGACCTTCGGGCCGGCACCACCCGGCAGCGCGGGCACGTCCCCCGGGGGACTGGGGACGTGCCCGCGCCGAACATCCCCGCTACGGGGTCACGGGGATGTTCGTCAGTCCGGTCTTGGCGTTGGTCACGGTGTTGGAGGCGTAGACCTTGTTGGGGTTGGCGGTGCACTTCGACACCGAGGTGATGTAGATCGCGTAGCCACCCACGCCGCCGAGGTCGGACTTGTTGTTGCGCCAGACGTTGCCGCAGCCGTTGGCGAAACTCGGGGTCGTGCTGGGGTTGTGCGTCTCGTAGCCGTTGGCGAACGTGCCGGGCGTGGAGAAGGTGCCGGTGTTGTCCTCGATCGTGTAGCCGAT
>CBIMJO010000411.1:0-7778 GCA_966244135.1 uncultured Actinocrispum sp.
ACCGTGATGGTCCTTGGCGAAGACGTGGGTAGAGCCGGCGGCGTCTTCCGGGTGCCGATCGGTGAGCCCTCGGCCATCGACCCCGGGATGATCACCGGGCGGCCCTGGGGGCTGCGCGGAACGTTGAACCGGCCCTCGATGTCGAAGTGGGCGTCCTTGTGCCGGAACGCGCCCGCGCGTGGCGTGCTGACGTACTCGCCGGTCTGCTTGTCGGCCACGATCTCGTCGCCCCGCCACGAGTCGAACAGCTCCCACGCGGTGCGCAGGAACGTCTCCGCGCGCGCATACCGCTGGTCCTGCGGCAGGAACCCGCCGCGCCGGAAGTTCTCGCCGGTGAACGCGTCCCACGACGTCACCACGTTCCAGCCGGCACGCCCGTCGGACAGGTGGTCCAGGGACGCGAACTGGCGGGCCACCTCGTAGGGCTCGTTGAACGTCGAGTTGATCGTTCCGGTGAGTCCAATGTGGTCGGTCACGGCCGCCAGCGCCGCGAGGACGGTGAACGTGTCCGGCCGCCCGACCACGTCCAGGTCGTAGAGCACGCCGTTCTGCTCGCGCAGCCGCAGGCCCTCGGCGAGGAAGAAGAAGTCGAACTTGGCCCGTTCCGCGGTCCGCGCGAGGTGGACGAACGAGTCGAACTCGATGTGGCTGCCCGCCTTCGGGTCGCTCCACACCGTCGTGTTGTTCACGCCGGGGAAGTGCGCAGCGAGGTGGATCTGCTTGGGCATCGCGCGTCCTTTCTAAGCGGCGTAACGGTTCTTGGGCCGGCCGAGGCCGAGCAGGCCGCGCAGGGTCGGCGCCTCGTACTCGGTGCGGAACACGCCGCGGTCCTGCAGCACCGGGACGAGGCCGTCGACGATCGCGTCGAGGTCGTGGGGGAGCGCGCCCGGCCACAGCCGGAATCCCGAGTGGCCTTCGTTCTGCCACGCGATCAGCTGGTTCGCCAGCGCCTCCGGTGTGCCGACGAAGCCCTCCGGCGCGGACGCCCGCTCGTCGAGGCGTGCTTTGCGAACCCTGGCCTCGGTGTCGGTGCTGTCCAGGAAGACCACCACGTCACGGAAGTTGAGCTCGCCGGGCGCGTCGGTGAACCGGACATCCTCGCCCGCGGGCTCTTCGGCGGCGACGATCGGCTGGCCCTGCGGTGGCCGCGGCGTGATCGACGGGCCCTTGACCGAGAACCAGGTTCCGGTGAAGTCGATGTAGTGCAGCTTGTCCCGGTCGACGAACCGGCCGGTGGCCACGTCCCGGATCTCGGCGTCGTCCTCCCAGGAGTCCCACAGCCGGCGCAGCACCTCGACGTAGTCCGCGGCCTCGGCGACCAGGTCGGCCTCGGCGAGCGGGAACTCGCGCCGCCCGAAATGCCGGGTCTCGTCCGCGCTGGTGGACACCTGGACGGCGATGCCCGCGCGGCCGTTGCTGACGTAGTCGAGGGTCGCGATCGCCTTGGACAGGTGGAACGGTTCAGTGTGCGTGACCACTGCGGTGGGCACGAGCCCGATGTTCCTGGTCAGCGGCGCGACCCGGGACGCGATCAGCACCGCGTCCAGCCGGCCGGGCTCGCGGTCCAGGTGCAGGGCGTCGGCGATGGTGACGAAGTCGAGCTTGCCCGACTCGGCCTTGCGCACGAGGTCGGTCCAGTACCCGGCCGTGAACAGCCGGTCCGGCCGGGCGTCCGGTTCGCGCCAGGCGGCCGGGTGCCACCCGGTGCCGTCCAGCGCGACCGCGAGGTGGAGTCGTGACATGTCGTGGTCCCTCCAGGAGGCTCTCCGGACATCGTGCGCCGGGGAGCGGCCCGCCGGGGTGGCGTGTCAGCAGGTGGGACGGCGGGAATAATCCGGGAGTTCACCGATCGGCGGTTGTCGGCCGTGATCGCCTGAACAAAGGTGTCCGCATGACGCCCAGCAGACGGTTGGTGTTGAAAGGGGCGGCCGCGGCCGCCGTGTCCTTACGCGTGTTCGACGCCGAGGCGGCCGCCGCCCCGGCCTCCCGGGGGATCTTCGGCTACGGAGTGGCCAGCGGCGACCCGACCGGGGACGCCGTGGTGATCTGGACCCGGGCGACCCCGTCTCCCGATGCGGTGCCGGGGAGTGGCATCGGGCGGCCGGTCCTGGTCCGGTGGGAGGTCGCGCGCGACCCGTCGTTCCGCCGGGTCGTGCAGGCGGGTACGGCTTTGGCGACGTCCGCGACGGACCACACGGTGAAGGTCGACGTGTGCGGGCTGCGGCCGTACACGCGGTACTACTACCGGTTCCGCGCGTCGGGTGAGACGAGCCCGGTCGGCCGCACGCAGACCGCGCCGGACGACGGCCGCCTGCACGCGTTGCGGTTCGCGCTGGTGTCGTGCAGCAACTACACGGGCGGCTATTTCTCCGCCTACCGGGCGCTGGGGGAGCGCACCGACCTCGACTTCGTGCTGCACGTCGGCGACTACATGTACGAGTACGGCAACGGCGCCGACCGCTACGGCCCGCCCGAGCTGATCGGCAAGCGGGACGGCAAGCCCGTCACGGAGACCGTTGACCTGGCGGGATACCGGTTGCGGCACGCGTTGCACAAGGCCGACCCCGACCTGGCGCTGGCACACCGGCAGCACCCCTGGATCACCATCTTCGACGACCATGAGGTGGCCAACAACGCCTGGGACACCGGCGCGGAGAACCACTCGGCGGGCGAGGGCAGCTTCGCGCAGCGGCGCCGGGACGCCTACCGCGCGTACCTGGAGTGGATGCCGTTCCGGCTGCCGACCCAATGGGATGTGCCGCACCGCGGGATCCGGTTCTTCCGGCGGTTCACCTTCGGCCCGCTCGGCGATCTGTCCATTGTGGAGACCCGGCAGAACCGCAGCGCCCAGGTGGATCTGGCGCCGTACACCAAGACCGGCGGCGGGTTCATTCCCCTTGGCGTGCCCGAGGTGGACGCCAAGCTGGCCGATCCGGCGCGGCATCTGCTGGAGCCGGAACAGCTGCGCTGGCTCAAGAACGGGGTCTCCCGGCGCAGGCCCTGGCACCTCATCGGCAACCAGGTCGTGCTGACCCCGGTTCGCTTCCCTGGTGCGGTTCTGGGCGCCCCGGCGAACCTCACGATGATCAACTCCGACCAGTGGGACGGCTACCAGGCCGACCAGGCCGCGCTGATCGCACACCTCGCCACGCAACAGTCCAATGTGGTCGTCCTGACCGGCGACATCCATTCCTCATGGGCCATGGACATCCCCGCATCCCTTGGCGCCGGCTACAAGTCCGCCGGTGTGGAGTTCGTGTGTCCCTCGGTGACATCCGACGGGTTCTACGAGCTCGTGCGAGGCTCCTTGCCTGCGGGGACGCCGGTCGAACAGGTCGTTGCCACGACTCGCGGAATCACGTCGACCCTGACCAAGGTCAACCCGTGGATCAAGTACCTGGACGGCCTGGGGCACGGCTTCACCCTGATCGACGTGACCCCGGACCGTGTTCAAGCCGACTTCCACCACACCCCAACACCAACCTCGGCCCAACCAGACCCCCGTGTGAACCAAGCAGTTCGCCCCGCCTACACCACAAGCTGGCAAACCCTCGCAGGCACACACACCGTGACCCCAGCCGCGACCCCAATCGGTTCCCGCGCCGACGATCCCGCCTGACCGCGCGCCGCGTGGCCGGTGCTCACGCAGCACCGGCCACGCGGCTCACGCGCCTTATTCGTCGCGATATGCCTGCATGTTGCGCAACAACAGGTACGTGTCCTGGAGCTGGCCGGAGTCGTTGATCGAGCGGTAGATGCCCCACTTGGGATGGGCCTGGCTGCCGCCCATCCAGGTGTCGATGCCGGAACGGCTCGCGTTGACGACCGTGGTGCCGTTGTCCTTCAAGGCGTAGCGGACCCGGCCGGCCGAGCCGTCGGCGACCTTGACCTCGATCTCCACGTCGATCCACTTGTTGCGCAGCGGCGCCAGGTTGGTCGAGCCCAGTTTCGCCTGGCCCGCACCGAAAAGGCGCATCTCGACGGTCTCGGTGCCGCCGCTGCGGAACAGCGACATCGTGACCGCGGGAGAGGCGACGCCGTTGTGCTTGACCTGGAAGATGTGCGTGAAGCTGGTGGTCCCCTTCAGTGATGCGGGAATGTACATCTGGTAGTTGTAGCGCCAGGTCTCGTTCTTCTTCATGTCCGTGCGGGTGCCGTTCGCGACCATGCCGCGGACCTCCTGGCGCTGGCGGTCGGAACCGTCCCGGTCGGACTTGTGCATGACGAACCGGTACTGCGTGGCCTCGGCGAAGATGTGCTTGACGCCCGGGTGCGAGTTCGACCGGTCGTCCTCCACGCCCACGAACGCCTTCAGCCCGTCCGTCGCCGGGTCGGGGTGCCAGCGCAGCGTGAACGCGGTGGTCGTGACATCGGCGGACGCTCGGTACATCGGGGTGGCCGCGGCGGCGAGCAGCACCGCGCGGCGGCTGAACACACTGGTCATGGACTCCTCCTCGTCCGTGCGGCGGATCGAGGCGGCGGAGATCCCAACATCCCGTGTGCCCGCCGGTCTGTCAAGTGCCTGAGTCCACTGTGGACAGGTATCCTGTTCGTCATCTCGGCGGGGAACAATGGGCCGGGTGACCTACGAGGAGATGCTCGCCGCTGTGCAGGGCCGGGTGGGCCGGTTCGCCAAGTACTCCGATCCCGAGGACCTGCTGGACCCCGCGTGTGTGCGGGACATCGAGGGGTTGTGGGAGTCCAAGGCCGAGCGCACGCCCGATATGTGGCACGCCGTGGGGATGCTGCACTACGCCCGGTCGCTGGTGAACGAGCACGGGTCCGAGCGGGAGCTGGCGGAGTCGATGCTGGACCGGGTGCGGGGCGAGTTCCCGGAGATCCCGTCGCAGCTGCGGCAGCTCGACGAGGCCGTGACCCGGCCGGTGACGCCGTATCCGCACAAGATGGCCGTGTTCACCTTCATGGGGTCACCGCTGGACGAGATCAACCAGGTGATTTTCGCGGCGCGGCACCAGATCCGCGCGTCCGGGACGTGGCGGTCGCGGATGGACCTGGTCGACGCGCTGCGGCTGCGGTTCGGGTGCACCGGCTCCCTCGACGACCTCGACGCGACGCTGGCCGCCGCCATCGAGCTGATGCTCTCGACCCCGGAGCCGGACCCGAACTTCCCCGAGGCGCCGAGCGTGGTCGGCGGCCTGTTCCAGGTGCGGTTCGGGCTGACCGGCACGCCCGAGGACCTCGACGAGTCCGCCGAGGCGTTCCGCAAGGCCCTCGCGACCAGCCCACCGACCCACGAGAACCACCCGATGCACCAGTCCAACCTCGGCCGCACCCTGATCGCCCGGCACATCTACGGCACCGCGGTGCCCACCGACCTCGACGAAGGCCTCGCCCTGCTGGCCACCGCCGTGTCCACCACCCCCGGCGACGACCCCGGCCTCGGCACCCGTATCTCCGCCCTGCAACAGGCCCACCACGCGCGCTACTACCGTGACCACAACCTCGCCGACCTCGACGCGGCCGTGTCCCTGGGGCAGGACGCCGTGCAGGCCACCTCCCCGGACCACCCCGACCACATCGAGCGCATGCTCGAGCTCAGCGCCGTCCACCTCGCCCGCTACCAGGCCACCGGCACCAAACAGGACCGCAAGACCGCCACCACCCTCGCCAAGCAGATCCGCAAGGCGACCCCGCCGGACCACCCCTTCCACACCCTCGCCGACCAGCTCATCAGCACCGCCGAAACCATCCGGCCGTGACCCCGTTACCGGATGGATCTGCCGTGACCTGCGAATCCTGCCTATTCTCAACGCGTGACCATTCCGGTACCGATGTCCGTGTACATCGTGGACTGCGCGGTGTACGTGGGCGGCAAACGGTTGCCCGGGCGGTGGTCACACGCGGAGGCCATCGCCGAGGTGCGCCGGCGGGGTGAGGGGTTCGCCTGGATCGGCCTGTACGAACCCGATCTGGAGCACATGCAGAAGGTCGCCGAGACCTACGGCCTGCACCCGCTGGCGGTCGAGGACGCGGTGTGCGCGCATCAGCGGCCCAAGCTGGAGCGCTACGACCACAGCCTGTTCATGGTCCTCAAGACCGTCCACTACCTGGAGCACGACTCGCCGACCACGGCCAACGAGATCGTGGAGACCGGCGAGATCATGGCGTTCGTCGGCAAGGACTTCATCGTCACGGTCCGGCACGGCGACCACTCCGGGCTGAGGTCGCTGCGCCGGGAGATCGAGGCCAGCCCGGAGCGGCTGGCCCGCGGCCCGGCCGGCGTGCTGCACGGCATCGCCGACCGGGTGGTGGACAGCTACCTGGAGGTCACCGAGGCGTTCGGCCAGGACATCGAACAGGTCGAGTCGGTCATCTTCGAGCCGCGCAGCGAGATCGGCGCCGAGCAGATCTACATGATGAAACGGGAGGTCCTCGAGCTGCGGCACGCGGTCGCGCCGCTGCTGACCCCGCTGCGCCGGCTGTCGGAGACCGAGCTGTTCGCCGAGGTCCGGCCCTACTTCCAGGACGTCGCCGACCACCTGATCCAGGTCACCGAGCGGGTGGCGACCTTCGACGAGGTGCTCACCAGCCTGGTCGACGCCGCCCTGGCCAAGATCAGCCTGCAGCAGAACACCGACGTCCGGCGGATCTCCTCGTGGGTCGCCATCATCACCGTGCCGACCATGGTGTTCGGCGTCTACGGGATGAACTTCGACAACCTGCCGCTCAAGGACTGGCGCTACGGCTACCCCACGGTCATCATCATCGTCCTGGTGGTCTGCGTGCTGCTCTACCGCGTGTTCAGGAAGAACCGCTGGCTATGAGCGCGACGGCCTTGACGGTCGCGTAACCGCGCCACTCCAGCGTGGCCATGGGGGAGAAGCTGCCGAACGGGACCGGCCAGCCGCCGTCGGCCTGCTGCTCACCGTCGACCCGGGCCAGGTCGGCCTTGATCACCGCGGGCGAGAACAGCGACCGCGCCGGGCCCGGCCAGGGTGAGAAGTCCAACGGCCGCAGGAACTCGTCCGGAGCGCCGCCCGTGACGTGCAGGACCCCGTCGTCCGGCAGGTAGGAGCCGAGCTTGTCCAGCAGTTCGCGCGAGTCCAGGGAATTCGCGACCTGCACGGCGTACGACAGCGCGATCGGATGCGGGGCCGAGGTCAGGTTCGAGATCTCGCGCTCGCAGTAGGCGACCGCTGCCGTCAGCCAGGGATGCGCGGCCACCGCGGGGTCGAACGCCGCCACCCGCAGAGCCATCGCGGTCACGAAGGCCGTACTGTGCAAGGACGACTCGGGCGTGGCCTCGAGCCAGAACGGCGCGCACCCGGTCGGGTCGGCCACCGGCAGGGCGAACGGCACGCCACCATCGGGCAGCGAGATCGTCTCGAGCCACGAGCACAGCGTGGTGGCCTGTGGCGTGGGTGTGCCGAGCTCGGCGAACACCTCCATCGCGTGCAAGGCCCCGCCGGGCTGGCTCTCCGCGGCCCGCAGGTCGGGTTCCATGCCCCAGCCGTAGCCGCCGTCCGGGTTGCGGTAACCGTCCACAGCGGCCAGTACCGCCGCGGAATCTCCGTGTCCTGTCAGCAGTTGGAACCGTCGTCGGTCAAGAAGCCGGCCGTGGCCGGCCAGGAAGGAAGCTGCTGCGTTGATGTCCACCTCCTCACGATGGCACGCCGGTCTTGAATGTTTCGGACAGAATCCCTGACATGAGCGAGACCGAGGGCAACGGCGGGCGATGGTCCCGTCGCACGGCGTGGGCGCGCAACATCCCCACGCCGCTGCGGGCGTTCGTGCGCGCCGAGACCGGCAGCGCCGTG
>CBIMJO010000412.1:0-7763 GCA_966244135.1 uncultured Actinocrispum sp.
GCCCGGACTCCGGCGGCGCAACCGTCCTCATGGAAGCCCCAACCGTGGTACGCCCCGGCGTAGGCCGTGGTGTTCGTGTTCAGTTCCGGCAGACGTTGTTGGGCGGCAACCGATTCCGGTGTGTACACCGGGTGCTCGTACACCATTTTGGCGATCACGCGGTCTTCCCGGACGCGGTCGGCGGCGTTCAGGGTGACGACGTAGCTCTCCGGCTCGGCGAGGTTCATCAGCCGGTTCATGTCGTAGCTGACCAGGACCGGGCCGTTCTCGTCCCGGCAGGCGGTCTTGCGGTAGTTCCAGGAGGCTTTGGCGTCTCGGGGCAGCACCGTCTCGTCGGTGTGCAGCCAGGTCTCGTTGCGGGAGTACCGGAACGCGCCCAGAACTTCGGTTTCCCGCTGGGAAGGGTCTTTCAGCAGCGCCAGCGCCTCGTCCGGATGGGTCGCGATCACGACCCGGTCCGCATGGTGGACCTGGTCGGCGTCGTCGCGGATCCGCACCCCATCGGTTGTCCGTTCCACCGCCCGGATCGGGGTGGAGACGTGCACAGCGGTCAGGGCCTTCACCGCACGGTCCACATAGGTCCGTGAGCCACCGGCAACCGTGCGCCACTGAGGTGATCCGGTGACCGACAACATCCCATGATTCGCCAGGAACGAGAACAGGTACCGTGCCGGATAGCGCCCGCTGACCGCCGGCCCGGCCGACCAGACGGCCGACACCACCGGGATCGCGAAATGCCGCACGAAATACTCCGAATACCCGCCGATGGCCAGGAACGCCGCCAAGGTGACCTCATCCGCCTCCGGGCAGGTGAGTACCCGCCGGGCATGCCGGTGAAACCGCAGCACCTCGGTCAGCATCCGCAGGTACCGCGGGTTCGCAGTGTTTCGTTTCTGTGCAAACAATCCCGGCAAGCCTCGCGCACCCGCGTACTCCAGGCCACACCCGTCGCAGCGAACGCTCATGGACATCTCGGTGTCCTGGGTGGGTACGCCGAGTTCGCCGAACAGGCGGAGCAGGTGCGGGTAGGTCCGTTCGTTGTGGACGATGAAGCCGGAGTCCACTGCGACCAGTCCACCGTCCTTTGTGGGCACGTCGTGGGTGTGCGCGTGCCCGCCGAGTCTGGGCTGTG
The DNA here is from genome assembly GCA_966244135.1 of uncultured Actinocrispum sp. Classification (GTDB taxonomy): domain Bacteria; phylum Actinomycetota; class Actinomycetes; order Mycobacteriales; family Pseudonocardiaceae; genus Kibdelosporangium. Next base: position 1,133 of record CBIMJO010000412.1, read on the forward strand.
CCTCGAACAGCGTCACGTCATAACGGCGTTGCAGCAGGTAGGCGGCGGTCAGCCCGGCCACTCCGGCGCCGACCACGGCCACTCGTTCGGTGCGCACCATGCCGGTCATTCGGTGCGGGCGCGGATCCGGCTTGTCCCCAATCCGGGGAACATCCGGCATCGAACCCCTGACATGGGCGTGGCGCGGGAACTCGTGGACTTGGTGGAACGGCTGCTCGGGGCGAAGCTCCCGGTCGGTCTCAAGGCGTGGGACGGCAGCCGGGCGGGCGCCGTCGATGGACCGTGCATCGTGTTGCGCAACCGACGTGCGCTACGGCATGTGCTGTGGCAGCCAGGCGAACTGGGGCTGGCGCGTGCCTATGTCAGCGGTGACCTCGACGTCGAGGGGTCGCTCGCCGACGGGCTCAGCCGGTTCTGGAGCCTGGGCGTGTCCGTGCGGCCCCGTCCAGCGGACTGGCTGGACATCGCGCGCTCGGCGGTGCGGCTGGGCGTGATCGGGCCCCGGCCGCGGATTCCTGTGAGCGAGGCGCGCCTGCAGGGGCGCCTGCACACCCGCCGCCGCGACCGCGCGGCCATCTCACACCACTACGACCTGTCGAACGCGTTCTACAGCCTGCTGCTCGAGCAGCACATGGCCTACTCGTGCGGCTACTGGACCTCGCGGGACCCGGGTTACGGCGTGCACGAGGCCCAGACCGACAAGCTGGACCTGATCTGCCGGAAGCTCGGCCTCGAACCGGGCATGCGGCTGCTGGACGTCGGCTGTGGCTGGGGCTCGCTGATCATCCACGCCGCCACCCACTACGGCGTGCACGCCACCGGCATCACCCTGTCGGCCCAGCAACGCGACTTCATCCGGTCGCGCTCCGACCGGGTCGACGTTCGCCTGCAGGACTACCGCGAGCTGACTGACGCCCCGTTCGACGCCGTCGCCTCGATCGAGATGGGTGAACACGTCGGCGAGCAGAACTACGCGGTCTACACCCAGACGTTGTTCCGCATGCTCAAACCCGAGGGGCGCCTGGTCCTGCAGCAGATGTCCCGCGGCGCCACGGCTCCCGGCGGCGGCGCGTTCATCGAGAAGTACATCGCCCCGGACATGACCATGCGCCCGATCGGCGACACCCTCAACCACCTGGCCGGCGCCGGGTTCGAGATCCGGGACGTGCACGCCCTGCGCGAGCACTACGTCCTGACCTGCAACGCCTGGGCGGCCACCCTCGAGGACCGCTGGGCCGAGGCCGTCGACCTGGTCGGCGAGGAACAGGCCCGCATCTGGCGGCTCTACCTCGCCGGCGGCGCCCTGGCGTTCGAGGAGAACCGGATGGGTGTCGACCAGATCACCGCCACGAAGACCACAGTGGACGGTCACAGTGGAATGCCGCTGACCCGCGCCGAGGCCCGGCCCGTTCGTGGCCACGAGCACGCGGATTGATGGGAGACTGGGCCGATGGGCGATTTCCTGGTCAACCTGGCGTTCTCCGCGGCCGCAGTCGTCGTGCTGATGGGCGTGGTGTTCGGCGTCTCGGTCCGACGGGACCGGCATGACCTCATCGACACCGCGTGGGGCCTGGGGTTCGCGCTGATCGCCATCGTGTCGATCGCGGTGGCGCCGGATCCCCAAGTACTGCCGGCGCTGCTGACGGTGGTGTGGGGCGCACGGCTGGCCGGCTACATCATGATCCGCAACAGCGGCAAGCCCGAGGACCCGCGGTACGTGGCCATCCGGCAGCGCGCCAAGGGCAACCCGAACCTGCACCTGCTGAAGGTCGTCTACCTGACGCAGGGCGCGATCATGCTGTTCGTGTCGCTGCCCGTCCAAGCGGCTCAGTACCTCCCGGCCCCGCCCGTCTGGCTCGCGGTCGTCGCGACGGTCGTGTGGGCGGTCGGGATGGTGTTCGAGACGGTGGGGGACTGGCAGCTCAGCCGGTTCAAGGCCGATCCGGCCAATAATGGCAAGCTGATGATGACGGGTCTCTGGCGCTACACGCGGCACCCGAACTACTTCGGCGACGCGGCGGTCTGGACCGGTCTCTATCTGCTCGCGCTGGGCGGCTGGGCCGGGGCGGCGACCATTCTTTCGCCCGCGGTGATGATCTGGCTGCTGACCAATGGCTCGGGCAAGCCGCTCACCGAGAAACACATGCGGAAAACCCGCCCGGAATACGCCGACTATGTCGCACGCACGAGCGGGTTCTTTCCGTTGCCGCCGAAGCGGGAAACCGCCGGAGGGCGGTCTCCCGCCTGACGGGGTATTTCGAAACCGTCAGCCGGAGCGGCGGTTGGCGAAGTTGCGGTGGTTCTGGGTCGCCTGGTTGCGCATGTTCTGCACTTTCGCGCCGTGACCGTGCTGCTGTTGCTGTTTGGCGGCCCGGCGCTCGGCGCGGCTGGGCTTTTCGGCCTCCTCGGCCTCCTCACGCGGCTCGATCGGCTGCATGAAGGAGAGTGACTGGGGCTCGGTGTCGGAATTGTTCTGCGGTTGCGCACGCATGGGAAACCTCCCGGAAGGGTGAAAAAGTGGGGTACGGCAAAACGGCTCAACACAACGCACGGAAGAACGGCGTGTGGAGGTTCTCAGTTGCCCAAAGTGCCCATGGGGTCACCATAGCAGTGACCCCACCGGTACGCACCCCTATTCGGCGACCGGGATGACTATGGCGGTGATCACCAGACCGTCGCTGACGATCCACCGCCCGGCGAACCCGGACACCTGCTCGCCCGCGATCACCGGCCCGGGCACCAGCAGCCGCGCGTCGAACGTGCCCGCCGGGTCCAGGACGATCGAGGCCTCGTCGAAGCCGAGCCACTTGTGGGTGAGCGGGTACCACGCCTTGTAGACGGCCTCCTTGGCGCAGAACAGCATCCGGTCCCAGTGCACGCCCGGGTCCTGTGCCGACAACGCGGCCAGCCGCGGGATCTCCTCCTCGCGGCCGATCATCGACAGCATGCCCTCCTGCGGCAGCGGGGCGTGCGGCTCGGCGTCGATCCCGATCGTGTGAATGTCGGTGGACCGGGCCACGACCGCGGCCCGGTACCCGGCGCAGTGCGTCATGCTGCCGACCACCCCGGCGGGCCACTGCGGCGCGCCGCGTTCGCCGTTCAGGATCGCGGCGGGCGCGATGCCCAGCTCGCCGAGCGCCTGACGGGCGCAGTGCCGGACGGTCGCGAACTCGCGGCGGCGTTTGCCGACGGCCTTGGCGACCCGCTCGGCCTCCTCGGGGAACATCGTCGACTCGGGCGCGTCCTCGGTGGTGTCCCGGCAGACGACGCCCGCCGGCATCAGCTTCTCGATGATCATGGCGTCACCCGAACGGGCAGCACCGGGCGCAGCAGCTTCTCCGGCAGCCCACGCGGCCGCCACTCCCGCGGGTAGCCCAGCGAGACCTCGGTGAACGGCACACCGTCGTACACCGTCGCCCGCGGAATGTGCAGGTGGCCGTACACGCAGGCGGCGACGTTGAACCGGGTGTGCCAGTCGGCGGTCTGCACCGTCCCGCACCACTGCGCGAACACCGGGTAGCGCAGGATCCGCGTCGGCTGGCGGACCAGCGGCCAGTGGTTCACCAGCACCAACGGCACGTCCGGGTCGCAGTCGGCGAGCCGCTTCTCCGACTCCTTGATCCGCGCGTCGCACCAGGCGTCGATCGACGGGTACGGGTCGGGATGCAGCATGTACTCGTCCGTGCAGACGATCCCGGCGTCGTGCGCGGCCTTCAGCGACTCCTCCTTGCTGTTCACCCCGTCGATCCGGAAGGTGTAGTCGTACAGGGCGAACAGCGGCGCGATCCGGACCGGGCCGCCGTCGCCGGTCCAGACCGGGAACTCGTCCTCGGGCGTCAGCACGCCGATCCGGCGGCACATCGCCACCAGGTGCTGGTAGCGCTCCACCCCGCGCAGCTGCACGGGGTCCTTCGAGGTGGTCCACAGCTCGTGGTTGCCGGGCACCCACACCACGGTCTCGAACCGCGACTTCAGCAGGCTCAGCGCCCACTCGATGTCCGCGGCGGTCTCGGCCACGTCGCCGCCGACGATCAGCCAGTCACCCGGGTGCCCGGGCCGGAGGCCCTCGACGATCGGGCGGTTGTCCTCGTGACCGACGTGCAGGTCGCTGATGGCCAGCAGCTGTGGTGCGGTGCTCACTCCGCCGACCTTACCGACGCCCGGGTAGGGCAATTCGCCCTTTCACTGTGACCGGGGTCTCTGGTACTCACAGGATGACGACCCCTGCCGCCGCCACGACCGGGATGTGAGGACGAGTGGCGATGGCGTTCGATCGCAGGAAGTTCCTGGTAGGAAGTACCGCAGCTGCCGCTTTGGCGGCCGGCGAGGGCTCCGCGCAAGCAGCCGTACCCGGGTTGTGGCAGGAGTTCGTCCAGAACCCCTACGACCACCCCCAGATCCCAAATGTTTCCTTCGCGGGCTACCGGCTGGGCGAACGGCTGCCCACCCAGCGGCCCGCGCACGTCAACGTGGTCCGCTACGGCGCCAAAGCGGACGGGTCGGCGAACGCCGCCCCGGCGATCAACCGCGCCATTGCCGACGTCGGCAAGGCAGGCGGGGGAGTCGTGTACGTCCCGGACGGCACCTTCCGGATCGACGACATCGTCGAGGTCGGGTACTCCAACGTCGTGCTTCGCGGCGCGGGCAGCGGCAGGACCACGCTGTATGCGACGAGGTCGCTCGAGCAGATCGTCGGCATCAACCGCAGCCGCTACGGCAGCGAGAACTCGGCGTGGAGCTGGTGCGGCGGGCTGGTCTGGGTCTGCCACCGTGACCGCCGCAGCACGTTGATCAACGCGATTCAGGCGCACAACTGGCCGCTCGAGGGCTGGCTGGGCAACGAAGGCGGCACGTCGGCGCTGATCACCACTGTCGTGAAGGCCGCCAAGCGCGGGGATTTCACCGTGGACGTGGCCGACGCGAGCGGGATCAGCGTGGGCGACCGGGTGTTGCTGCAGGTCGACGACGATCCAGGGCACGGTCTGCTCAAGCACATGTGCGGCGACATCCCGGGCACGCAGACCTACGTGTGGACCGACAAGACCAAGTTGCTGTCCTACAAGCCTTTCCAGTGGCCGGTCCGGATCGCCGCGATAACCGGGACAAAGGTGACATTCGCGCAGCCCTTGCCGGTCGAGCTGCGCCCGGAGTGGAACGCGCGGCTGACCACATCGGCCCCGGCGATAACCGGAGCGGGCGTCGAGGGCCTGACGATCCGCATGGTGAAAACGGTCCGACCAGCACACCTGCAGGACAAGGGGTACAACGGCCTGGTCTTCCAGTGCGCGTGGGACTGCTGGGCCGACGATGTGACCGTTGTGGACAGTGACAACGGGTTCCTGCTGGTCGCCGCGAAAGGCGTCACGCTCTCGCGGACGTGGGTGGCCGGCCGCGGCCAGCACCACTCGTACTGCTGCCGCGAGCAGTCGCACGACAACCTCGTCGAGGACTTCGGCATCGGCAAGTTCACCGAGCCGCCCACCCCGGGCTCGGGGCACCACGGGATCAACGTGGAAGGCTTGTCCTGTGGGAATGTCTGGTCCCAGGGCCGGATGGAGGCGGGCACCTTCGACACCCACCGGGGGCTGCCGTTCGGCAATGTGCGAACCGAGATCGTGATCTTCAACGACGGTTCGCACGGCGGCAGCGCGGACGCGGGTCCCTTGTACGGGGCCCGGTTCGCGCACTGGAACGTGACGGTGACCAACCAGCGGGCGGGCTGCGTGCGCATCGACGAGGTGGCCCCGATGAGCGCGACCGTAGGCATATCAACGGTTCGCGACTTCGGGCAGACCGACCGCCCGGACTTCACCGGCCCGCTCGGCGCCCGGCTGGACAGTTACGGCGACGTCACAGTCTCCCCACAGAACCTTCACAAAGCCCAGCGCGAACTGAGAGGTCTGCACTAGCCCCGGAGAAATTGGTCTGAAAAGATCAGTCAATCGGTTGCGCGTTCCGGCCGATTGCGGGTACTCCTTGCCTGAGGGCCCTGAACCGGCTCGCAAAGTCTTGCAACAGCTGGGAGTTCCGGCATGATCACCGGCCAGGACCGCCTCATCTGGCGGCTCGCGTCCGTGCCCGCGCTCGTCGCGGCCATCCTTCTGACGGTCGTCGCGGCGGTGGTGGAGTTACTGGGCATGCCGGGTTCCGATCTACTGTGGACGGTCGCGGCGCCGGTGTGGCTGGCGCCGCTCGCGGTATGGGCGATCGAGGGCCTGGCCGGTCGCCGGGTGGACGCGAGCCTGCTCGCGATGCCGGTCGTCGGCGCCGCGGTGCTGGTCCACCAGTACGAAGTCGGTGCGGCGATAGGCGTGCTGGCCGTGTTCGGCCGGATGATCGAGCTGCGCGCCTGGCGGCTGGCGACCAAGCAGCTGGCCGCGATCAAGATCGCCGAGGAGGACACCAAGATCGCCACCGGGGACCGGATCCGGGTGGCCACCGGCGAGGTCGTCCCGGCGGACGGCCGGCTGCTGGCGGACGCGGTGCTGGACGAGGCGCCGCTGTCCGGCGACCCGATCGCGGTGCTACGGCGCAAAGGCGAGTCCGTGCGCAGCGGCGCGATCAACGCGGGCGACCCGGTCGAGCTGATCGCGACCGTGCCGGCGAACGAGGGAACGTGGGCCGCGATGGC
>CBIMJO010000413.1:0-7757 GCA_966244135.1 uncultured Actinocrispum sp.
CGACACCCTCGGCGGCGATCCGGTGCTGCTGGAGCTGCTGCACGCGCTGGCCGAGGCCGACTCGCTGGCCACCGGCCCGGGCGTGTGGACCGAGTGGAAGGCGGGCCTGATCGCCGACCTCGTCCGCTACAGCCGTCAAGCGATGGCTGGCGAGCCGATAGCGCGGCCGGACCCGCTCGACTCGCCCGATCGCCTGCAAGCGGAATCCGTTGCGTTGTCGGGCAAACATGACGTTGTTGTGGAATCGTCCGGCCGGACCGCGACCATCACGGTGTTCGCGCCGGACCGCCCGGGGCTGTTGTCGCGGGCGGCGGGCGTGCTGGCGTTGCACTCGCTCGAGGTGCATTCGGCCTCGGGTGACTCGCACGCGGGCGTGGCGGTCCAGACGTTCACCGCGTCGCCGCGGTTCGGTTCCCTGCCCAACGCGGCCCTGCTGAAGGAACAGCTGGGCCTGGCGTTGTCCGCCGCGCTGCCGTTGGGCGACCGGCTCGCGGCCAAGGAACGCGACTACGGCGGCCGCCCGGAGGACGCGCCCGAGCCCAAGGTGCTGTGGTTCGACGACGAGGCCGGCAAGGAGTACCCCGGGGCGGTCGTCCTGGAACTGCGGGCGGCGGACCGGATCGGCCTGCTCTACCGGGTCGCCGAGGCCCTGGAACGCGGCGGCGCGGACGTGCAGTGGGTCCGCGCGGTGACGCTGGGCGGGACGGCGGTCGACTCGTTCTGCATCCGCGCGGCCGACGGCGGCCCTTTACCGGCCGCGAGCCGCCATGAGCTGGCCCAAGCCGTGCTCACCGCGGCGATGATCTGAAACCACTCACCCCGGTTGAGTAGTCCTACCTGGTGCGATCCAGGGGCGTTCACGCTGCCGCGGCGCCCCTGGTCACCGGCATTGTGGTGACGCACGGGAAAGACGGAGTAGCGGGTCTTGGAGGGAGACCGCCCTGGCGGGGGCCGGGCGGGCGACCCAGGCAGGCCGTCCGGACCGTGAGCCGCCCGGACGGGCCCATCGAGGGGTGGGGCCCTCCCCGGGCGGTTCTCGCACGTCCCACGTTCCCCCAGGCCGTGTCCCACGTTCCTCCGCCGCGTGTCTCACGTTCGTCCGAGCCGTGTCGCACGTTCGCCCGCGGCTAGCTGGCGTCCTTGGGCAGGCTGTCCATCATGCTCTTGAGCAGGACCTTGCTCTTCGCGCACACATCCCCGCCCGAGTAGAGCAGCATGTGCGAGCGCAGCCACATGTTCTTGGCGACCGCGACGGCGGTGTCGCACTGCTTGTCGCCCTCGCGGTACTCGAACGCCGTGTTGCCCTCGAACTCCGCGGTCTTGGTGCCCTCCGGATGGGTGATCACCGAGACGGTCACCAGACCGTCCGTCTTGACCGGCCCGCTCGCCGGGACCTTGTAGGCGCAGCTGCCGGTGTTCACGCCCTGGGTGTCCGGGACGACCGACGCGCCGACGGCCTTGCCGACCGCGTCGGCGGGCGCGGTCTTCGCGCAGTCGAGCTTGTCGCTGATCTGTTTCGGGTTGCGGATAACGACTTTCCCCTCGTCGGTACCCGTAGGTGCTTGCTGCGGAACACCTTCGGTGGCTGTCGAGCACCCTCCCAGAGCGATTATCGTTGATATACAAAATAAAACGGCGGCTCGACGAGTGTTCACGGCGAGTCAGAGTAGCGGGACGATCAACCCTACGGGCCCCGAGTTGGACGATCGTTCACCGGCCGCCCGGCGGGTACGACTACCCTGGAGGCCTGAGGGCCCCCGACGAACGACGATGCCTGGAGCTGTACCCGTGTTCGATACGCTTTCCGACCGGCTGACATCGGTCCTGCAGAATCTGCGTGGCAAGGGCCGGTTGTCCGACGCGGACATCGACACGACCGCGCGGGAGATCCGGATCGCACTGCTCGAGGCGGACGTGGCGCTGCCCGTGGTGCGTGAGTTCATCGCCCAGATCAAGGAGCGCGCCAAGGGTGCCGAGGTGCACGGCGCGCTCAACCCGGCGCAGCAGGTCGTCAAGATCGTCAACGAGGAGCTCGTCGCGATCCTCGGCGGCGAGACCCGCAGGCTGCAGTTCGCCAAGCAGCCGCCGACCGTGATCATGCTGGCCGGTCTGCAGGGTTCCGGTAAGACGACCCTGGCCGGCAAGCTGGCCCGCTGGCTGCGCAACCAGGGGCATGCCCCGCTCCTGGTCGCGTGTGACCTCCAGCGGCCCAACGCGGTCACCCAGCTGCAGGTCGTGGGTGAGCGCGCCGGGGTGCCGGTGTTCGCGCCCGAGCCCGGCAACGGCGTCGGCGACCCGGTGGACGTCTCCCGCCGCGCCATCGAGGAGGCCAAGCGCGCCCAGCACGACCTGGTCATCGTCGACACCGCCGGCCGGCTGGGCGTCGACGAGGAGCTGATGAAGCAGGCCGCGGACATCCGCGACGCGGTCCAGCCGGACGAGATCCTGTTCGTGGTCGACGCCATGATCGGTCAGGACGCGGTCACCACGGCCGAGGCGTTCCGCGACGGCGTCGGCTTCACCGGTGTCGTGCTGACCAAGCTCGACGGTGACGCCCGCGGTGGTGCCGCGCTGTCGGTCCGCCAGGTCACCGGCCAGCCGATCATGTTCGCGTCCAACGGTGAGAAGCTCGAGGACTTCGACGCGTTCCACCCCGACCGGATGGCCGGCCGGATCCTCGGCATGGGCGACGTGCTCACCCTGATCGAGCAGGCCCAGGAGGTCTTCGACCAGGACCAGGCCGAGCAGGCGGCGCAGAAGCTGACCGCGGGCCAGCTGACCCTGGAGGACTTCCTCGAGCAGATGCTCGCGGTGCGCAAGATGGGCCCGATCGGCAATCTTCTCGGCATGCTGCCCGGCGGCGCCCAGATGAAGGAAGCCGCGGCCAACATCGACGACAAGCACCTCGACCGGCTGCAGGCGATCATCCGCGGCATGACCCCGGCCGAGCGGGCCGACCCCAAGATGATCAACGCCTCCCGCCGGGCCCGCATCGCCAACGGCTCGGGTGTCCGGGTCGCCGAGGTGAACGACCTGGTCAACCGGTTCTTCGAGGCCCGCAAGATGATGCAGCAGATGGCCGGCCGGTTCGGTCTCGGCGGCGGTGGCGGGATGAGCCGCAAGGCCAAGAAGGACGCCCGCAAGAAGGGCCGCAAGGTCAAGGGCCGCGGCAACCTGCCCGCGCTGCCCGGGTTCCCCGGTGGCGCCCCGGACCTGTCGCACCTGCCGCCCGGCCTGAACGAGCTGCCCCCGGGCCTGGCCGGCCTGGACCAGCTGCCGGCCGGGTTCGACCCGTCGAAGCTGAAGTTCCCGAAGAACAAGTGACGTCCCTGCACCTGCGGGGAGTGGTGCTCCCCGGCGAAGAGACCCGTGACCTGTGGGTGGTCAACGGCCGTATCCGGTTCACCCCGGTGCCCTATGCGGAGACCGTCGTGGACGGCGGCTTCCTCGTGCCCGGGCTGGTCGACGCCCACTGCCACATCGGCATCTCGCCGTCGGGGAACCCGTCGCTCGAGGAGGCCGAGCAGCAGGCGCTGGTCGACCGGGACGCCGGGACCCTGCTGGTGCGCGACTGCGGCGCGCCGATCGACACCCGTCCGCTGCAGGAACGCCTGGAGCTGCCCAGGATCGTGCGTGCCGGCCCAAGCGCTACATCCGCTACCTGGGCGTCGAGATCGAGGACCCGGCTCAGCTGCCGGACGCGGTCGCCGAGCAGGCCGCGTACGGCGACGGCTGGGTGAAGCTGGTCGGCGACTGGATCGACCGGTCGGTGGGCGACCTGGCGCCGTTGTGGCCGGACGACGTGCTGGCCCAGGCGATCAAGGTCGCGCACGACGCGGGCGCCCGGGTCACCGCGCACGTGTTCGGCGAGGACGCCATCCCGGGCCTGGTCGCCGCCGGGATCGACTGCATCGAGCACGGCACCGGGCTGACGGCGGACTCAGTGGCGGCGATGGCCGCGGCCGGGACCGCACTGGTGCCGACGCTGATCAACATCGAGACGTTCCCCGGCCTGGCCGCGGGCGCCGACAAATACCCCGCCTACGCCGCGCACATGCTCCAGTTGCACGCGGGTGTGGCCGATACCGTCCGTATGGCGATTGAGGCGGGGATACCGGTGTACGCCGGGACGGACGCCGGTGGCGGGATCGAGCACGGCCGGCTGGCCGACGAGATCGAGGCGCTGCACCGGGTCGGCATGACACCCGAGCAAGCACTTGCTTCAGGGTCCTGGGCGGCTCGCGGCTGGCTCGGCTACTCCGGCATCGAGGACGGCGCCGCGGCGGACATCGTCGCCTACCCGGCGGATCCCCGGAGCGACCTGAGCGTGCTGCGCACCCCCTCGCGCATTCTGCTGCGCGGGCGAATTATCTCGTGACACGCTGAACGATGTCGTGACAAGCCGACACACACCGTAGTCTCCAGTTCAGGTCGCGCACTCCGGCGCGGCCAGTTGTCATCGCCGGAGGACGCCCGTGAGAAAACCACTGCCACGGGAGCCCGAGATCATGACCGCGGAGCCGGAAGCCGAAACACCCGCGCCGCCCCCGTCCCACCGTTGGGGGATCGGCGCGTTCCTGCTCGTCGAAGCGGTGCTGCTGGCGTCCGCCGCGTTCATCAGCGCGATCGTGCAGCCCTCCGGCTCGGACAACACGTCGCTGACGGCCGTGATCGTGCTGGGCTCGGTCCTGCCGGGCGTCATCGCGGCGGGCGTGGCGTTGCTGATCACCAGGGTGCGGGGCAACGGACCCAAGATCGACCTGCGCTGGACCTACAAGCGCGAGGACCTCTGGGTCGGCCTGAAGTTCGGCCTGATCGGCCTGGTGCTGACCACGGTCGCGGCGATGGTGTGGACCAAGCTGGTCGGCCCGGAGAACGCGACGTCGAACTTCAGCGCTCTGGTCGACCAGCATCCGCTGCCGGCCTACGCGGCGGTGATCATGTTCCTGTACGCGTGGCTGATTGGCCCGCTGTGCGAGGAGATCATCTTCCGCGGGCTGCTGTGGGGTGCGCTGGAACGGCTGGGCTGGGGCCGGTGGGCGGTGTTCGGGCTGAGCACGGCCGTGTTCGCGGTGAGTCACCTGGAGCCGTTGCGGACCTCGCTGCTGATCGTGATCGGGATCCCGATCGGGCTGGCCCGGCTGGTCACCGGGCGACTGGGCGCGAGCGTGGTCGCCCACTCGGTGAACAACTTCGCGCCGGCGTTGATGGTGCTGCTCGTGTCCCTGGGAGTGATGGCGGCCTGATGGACCTCAACAGCGACCTCGGCGAGGGGTTCGGCGTCTGGACGCTGGGCGACGACGCGGCCCTGCTGGGGGTGGTGACCTCGGCGAACGTGGCCTGCGGGTTCCATGCGGGCGACCCCCGGACGATGCGCACGGTGTGCGCGCTGGCGGCCGCCGAGGGCGTCGCCATCGGGGCCCAGGTCTCGTACCGGGACCTGGCCGGGTTCGGTCGGCGGTTCATCGACGTGGACCCGGTCGAACTGGCCGACGACGTGCTGTACCAGATCGGAGCCCTGTCGGCGTTCGCGCAGGCTGCGGGCACCCGTGTCGCCTACGTCAAACCCCACGGCGCCCTCTACAACGCCATCGTCCACCACGCCGAGCAGGCCGCCGCGGTGGTCGCTGGTGTCGAGGCCTTCGGTGACGTGCCCGTGCTGGGCCTGCCCGGCTCGGAGTTCCTCAAGGCGGCCTCGGCCGTGGGGCTGCGGACCGTGGGGGAGGCGTTCGCGGACCGCGGCTACACACCCCAGGGCACGCTGGTTCCTCGCCGCGAGTCCGGGGCGCTGCTGACGTCGACAGACGACGTCGTCGCGCGCGCGATGCGTCTAGCCACCGCCCAGGAGATCGTCGCTGTCGATGGCACGGTGATCCCCGCGACCGAGGTCGGCTCGCTCTGCCTGCACGGCGACACCCCCGGTGCGGTCCAGCACGCCCAAGCCGTCCGCACCGCCCTGGAAGAGGCCGGTGTCACGTTAGGGAGTCCATGGTGATCGAGGTCGCGGTCGGCGTGCTGGTGGCCTGGTTCGCACGCAAAGCGGGCAAAGTGGGCAAGCGCCTGGATGGACTGACCGACGAGGTCATCGACGCCAGCGCGGCCAAACTGCACGACCTCGTGATGGCCAAGCTCGGCGGTGACCAGGCCGTCGCCAAGCTCGCCGCCGAAGCCGCCTCGACCGGCGAAGCGTCCGCCCGGACCCAGGACCGCGTGCGGCTCGCGTTGGAGGACGCAGTCGAGGAGGATCCCGCGTTCGCCTCCGCGCTGCGGGCCGCCGTGCCCGCGTTGTCCACCGGGACGCAAGGGGTGGCGATCGGCGGGAACGTCGCCGCGGACCGCGGCGGGGTCGCGATCGGCGGCATCACCGGCGGGTCGGTGACCGTGCACCCTCACCAGCCGGACCGGTCGTAGGGCGGACCGAGTCCGGCGCAGCCATCGCCCATGCCGGGCAGGTGACGATCAACCAGATGCTCGCCGCCGCCCGGTCCCGTGAGCTGGTGCGCAACGTCGTGCATCCCCAGGTCGCGGGGTTCACCGACGTCTTCGGCCGGTCCACCGAGCTGGAGTTGTTGCGGTCCCGGTTCCTCGCGGGCGTGTCACCCCAGGTGCTCAGCGGGATGGGTGGGGTCGGCAAGACGAGCCTCGCGCGTGCCTATGCCCGGCTGCACCGCGACTCATACGGGTTGATCTGGTGGGTCCGCGCGGAGGATCCGACTGCCTTGGACGCGGAACTCCGTGGCCTGCTGGAGATCCTGTTGCCGCCCGGCGAGGCACGGGAGGTCCAGGACGCCCGTGGCCTGGCGTACGCCCTGCTCGCGGAGCGTCCCGACCCCTGGCTGCTGGTCCTCGACAACGTGCCGGACGCGAGTGTCGCGCAGTCCCTGCTGCCGCCCGGCGGCCATGTGCTGATCACGAGCCAGGCCACGGCCTGGCCGCGGCGCGAGATGGTCCTTCCCTTGCGTCCCATGGACGCCTCAGCCGCGGTCGAGCTGCTGACCACGCTTTCCCAGGACCCCGACCAGGCCAGCGCCCAAGCCCTCGCCGCGGAGCTCGCCGGCCTCCCGTTGGCCCTGTCCCAAGCGGCGTCGTTCGTCCACACCAACGCCCTCACGCTCGCCATGTACCTGCGCCTGTACCGGACTCGAGGCGCTGAGCTGCACAACGAAGGCCAGCCCGCCGACAACTATCCGCACACGGTGGCGACAACCTGGCGGCTCGCCATCGACAAGCTGTCCGCGGAGGCCCACCGGCTGCTGAACCTGTGCGCGTTCTACGCCCCGGACGTGATCCCGGTGAGCCTGATCTTCGCCGGCCTCGACGAACTGGCCCGGCACCGAGCCATCGGCGAACTCCACCGCTACAGCCTGATCACCCCGGCGGCCCCTGGCGCGGTCTCGATCCACCGCCTGGTCCAAGCCGTGACCCGGGCCGCCCTCGGCCCCGAGTGGCCCGCTCAGGCCCTGGACCTGATCCGGGCCGTCATGCCCCAACGTCCGGTGACAGCAGCGTCTTTGGCTCTGTGGAGCCAACTCCACACCCACGTGCACGCGTTGCTGGAGCACCTGCCGCCGGAGGATCCGTCGACATTGGCGTTCCGCAGCCAGATGTCGGAGTGGCCCGGTCAGGCGGGCGATGCCGGGACTTCGCGGCGGCTGTGCGCGGAGCTGCTTCCAGTGTGCTCGCGCGTGCTGGGCCCTTCGGATCCGCTGACGTTGACTGTCCGGCACAACCTCGCCCATTGGACCGGCCTGACCGTG
>CBIMJO010000414.1:0-7749 GCA_966244135.1 uncultured Actinocrispum sp.
CGGTGGTGGGCTGGGTTCGGCGGACGGCGGTGGCCGGGAGTGCTTTGGTCCTGGTAGGCGTGATCACGGGGTACAGTTCGGCGCGCACAGCGGTGTTGTTGCCCGATCTGCGCGAGGCGCCGCCCGGGTGCCAGGAGGGCTCGTCGCCCGGTGTTCCCTGCGCTGCCTTGGACATCTGCATGGTCGACGACCCGCAGGCGCCCAGCTCCACGTGCCTGGACAGTGGCCCGGCCCGGGCGGTGCGGATCAGGTTCACCTCATCGGTGGACAACGTCGGCGACGGCCCGTTGGTCCTCTATGGACACCGCGAGTCCGCTCGCACGGCGACAATGGCGGTGCGCCAGGCGTTCCAGACCGGGGAATCGGGCCCGATCCCGCAGTCGTTCGGCGAGGCGCAACAGCCGATCCCCGGCTCGATGTACTACGAACCGTCGAAATCGCACGTGCACTGGCACTTCCTGGACTTCGAGCACTTCGAGCTGCGCACCGCCACCGGCCAGACCCTGGTCACCGACCGCAAGAACGGCTTCTGCCTCGGCGACCGCTACACCGCCTACGACGCCGGCACCCTGCGCAACACCCCCGACCCGGACGACACCACTCCACAAGGGACGTTCGCGAAGTTCCTGGCCGACAACAACTGCCGCCACCACGAACCCAACGCCCTGGACGTCACCGAAGGCATATCCGTCGGCCGCGGCGATGACTACAAATACGACGTCGACTACCAATGGCTCGACATCACAACCATCCCCACCGGCACCTACACCCTCGTAGCCACCGCGAACCCCGACCGCCGCCTCCAAGAAACCAACTACACCAACAACAGCTCGTCCCTGGCGGTGTCCATCAAATGGCACGCCTCCAAAACCGAAGCCCCAGACCTCAAGGTCCTCCGCGTCTGCCGAGGCACCGACCACTGCTAACCGACCGCATGAACTCTCTGGGCCAACGCGGGAAGACCCGGCATCGTGGCCTGTTTGGGCGACGCCATCAGGTCGCTCACGAGCCGCCGGACGGCGTTGCGGGTGCGGACCTCGTCCGGCGCGGTCCGCTCCGCCGCAAGCAAAGTCCGGTACGCCTGATCAGGTTTGTCCCACTGCGCCCACGCCTGCGCGGTGTCCACAAGCAACCGCGCGCGACGTTCGGTGGTAGGAATCGCGCTCAGCGGCAGGCTGCGCGCATGAGCGAGAGCAGCGCCCGCATCGCCGAGCAGAAACGCCGCCGAAACTTTGTGGCTGACCAGATTGGCGCTCAACGCCCGACTTCTGGCCTGGTCGTCGGCCAACCGCCCGGCAGTGGCTTCAGCCTCGGCGATCAAGTCCTTCGCCCGCTCCCGATCCCTGGCCCGCGCCGCCGCATACCCAGCGGACAGATGCAACATCCCATACATGGCCAGATGTTCCGGCTCTGGACGAGCCCCGGCAACCTCCAAACGAGACGCCGCCGCCAACGTGAGAGCCTGCGCCCGATCATGGTGTCCAGCACGCCGAACCACCGACGCCACCAGACGCTGCGCCTCGGCCATCGTCAGCGAATCCCCGGCACCCCGCGCGGCATGCATAGCCCGATCGGCCAGCTCCCGCTGCGCGCTGGCGTCGGCCCGCTCAGCGACAGTGGCCTCCGCAGCGGAGATCAGGGCAGGCAGCCGCCCAGCAAGACTCATATAACGACACCCAGCAAACTCCTGCCGCTGGTTGCAGTCGCACCTGAACTAACGCTTCTCTACCTTCCCTTGACTTCGTCGGCGCGGTGATCGCCAATGCCCGCACGGGACATGGTTCCTTGGAGTGCGGCTAGAACTCGGCGTTGAGGCAGGCGAGGCGGGCGCCTGCGGTGCCGGCGTGGCCGGGATCCGTGTGGGTATGGGTTTGGTGGAGGACCAGGGAGGAGGCGTGGCGGGGGCCGAAGCCCCAGGGGGTGTGGGCGAAGACGAGGGCGTTGCCGGCGCGGTCGGTGGTGAAGTCGAGCCAGATCTCGTTGCGGGGGTTGGCGTAGGTGGGGTCGACGGAGGGTTGGATGGGGTCGGGGACGTTCTGGAAATGGGGACCGGCGTCGTTGGGGTTGGGGCCGCACGGTTTGGTGTGCACGTGGGCTCCGTACTGGCGTTTGGGGAGCAGGCCCTGGACGGTGAGCATGACGGAGGTCTGCTTGCTCGACATGGCGACGGTGGCCAGGGTGGCGCCGGCCGGGACCAAGGGGGAGTAGGTGACCGCGCCGGCACCGGGGGAGTAGGGCGCCATCGTGGCGGCGGCGGTCGTGACCCGGAACTCGCCGTTCGAGGATGGGGCGGCCCAAGACGGGCCCGCGGCGACGGAGGCAGCCGTCAAGGCCACAGTCAGTGAGCGAAGGAACACAGCCCGAAGGATGCCGCATTCACGCGAACACCGCTCGTCGGGAGAATTTGTTTAGCATAGGGTAACTATGTGGAGCGGATGACCTTGACGCGCCCGCCGGAGCGCTACAAGTGGATCGCCCTGTCCAACACCACGCTCGGCGTGCTGATCGCCAGCGTGGACGGCTCCATCGTGATCATCTCGCTGCCCGCGATCTTCCGCGGCATCGGCCTCGACCCGCTGGCCCCCGGCAACATCGGCTACCTGCTCTGGATGATCCTGGGCTACCTGCTGGTGTCCGCCGTCCTGGTGGTCGCGCTCGGCCGGCTCGGCGACATGTTCGGCCGCGTCCGGATGTACAACTACGGCTTCGTCATCTTCTCGCTCGCCTCCCTGGCCCTGAGCCTCGATCCGCTCACCGGCGGGCCCGGCGCGCTCTGGCTGATCGCGTGGCGCGTGGTCCAGGCGTTCGGCGGGTCCATGCTCACCGCCAACTCCGCGGCCATCCTGACCGACGCGTTCCCGGCCCGGCAGCGCGGCATGGCGCTGGGCGTCAACCAGATCACCGCGCTGGCCGGGCAGTTCCTCGGCCTGCTCGCGGGTGGCCTGCTGGCCACCATCGACTGGCGCGCGGTGTTCTGGGTCAGCGTCCCGATCGGCGTCATCGGCACCGTCTGGAGCTTCCGCAGCCTGCGCGAAACGGGGGAGCGGCGCGCAGCCAAGATCGACTGGGTCGGCAACATCACCTTCACCGCGGGCACCGGCATCATCCTCGCCGCGATCACCTACGGAATTCAGCCGTACGGGGGTCACCCGACCGGCTGGACCAACCCGCTCGTCCTCGGTGGCCTGATCCTCGGCGTCGCCCTGCTGGTCACGTTCTGCGTGGCCGAGACCAGGATCGCCGAACCCATGTTCCGGCTCGGCCTGTTCCGCATCCGCGCGTTCGCCGCGGGCAACATCGCCGCCCTGCTCACCGCCGTCGCCCGCGGCGGCCTGCAGTTCATGCTGATCATCTGGCTGCAGGGGATCTGGCTGCCGCTGCACGGCTTCAGCTTCGAGGAGACCCCGCTGTGGGCCGGGATCTACATGCTCCCGCTGACCGTCGGCTTCCTCATCGCCGGACCGGTCTCCGGGTACCTGTCCGACCGGTTCGGCGCGCGCCTGTTCGCCACGAGCGGCCTGATCCTGGTCGCGGCCGCGTTCCTCGGCCTGCTCGCCCTGCCGGTGAACTTCTCCTACCCGCTGTTCGCGGCGCTGCTGGTGGTCAGCGGCATCGGGCAGGGCATGTTCTCCGCGCCGAACACCTCGGCGATCATGAGCAGCGTCCCCGCCCACCAGCGCGGGGTGGCCTCCGGGATGCGCTCGACCTTCCAGAACTCCGGCACCGCGCTGTCCATCGGCGTGTTCTTCTCGCTGATGATCTCCGGCCTGTCCAGCTCGCTGCCGCAGGCGCTGAGCAACGGACTGCAGGCCCAAGGCGTGCCGCCGGGAACGGCGGGACAGGTGGCCGGGCTGCCACCGGTGAGCACCCTGTTCGCCACATTCCTGGGCGAGAACCCGATCGGACACCTGCTCGGGCCCAGCGGCGTCCTCAGCACCCTGCCGCCCGGCCACGCGGACACCCTGACCGGGACCCTGTTCTTCCCGAACGTCGTCGCCGGCCCGTTCCACAACGGGCTGGTCACCGTATTCACCGCCGCCGCGGCAATGGCGGCCATCGCAGCGGTCGCCTCCCTGCTGCGTGGCCGTCACCGCGCGGCCGCCTAGAACGCTAGATCATCAAGCCGGGCACGCCCGCGCGTGTCCTTTTGCGGCGCAGCACCACCTTGCGGGTGCCGTCCGAGTAGAGCCGCACCCGGGAGAGCTCCCATCCCGAGTACTCCGCCTGGATCGACAGCTGGACCGCCGCAGTCACCCGGGACACCCCTGGCGGCAACTTCAGCGGCCGGTACTCCCAATCCCCTTCAACCACCCCATCGTTCACGGCTGCATCACCTGAACTCCTCCACCGGTGGCGGACGCGACGAGCACGCGCCCGCTGTCCGGGTCGACGGTCACCGAATTCGGTTGCACGACAGTGGGGAACCGGTACTTCTCCTGCGGCTCGCCACTGGCGACGTAGTAGCCGACCACCTCGTTCCGTTCGGTCAGGGTGACCCACGCGAGGTCACGCTTCGGGTCATATGCGATGCCATAGGGCGCTCCCGGGACCGGGTAGCGCTGTTTGAGCAGGACCGGGCCGGTGGCGAACGCCAGCAGGGCCCCGCCGCGGGTGTCGGTCACCAGGACCCGGCCGAACCGGTCGGTCACCGCCTGCCCCGCCCCGGCGCCCGCCCGCTGGCCGGCGCCGATCTTGCCCTCGCCGACGTTCACGTCGAACAACGCCGTGCGCATCCGGTCGAGCACCACGGCGTTCGAGCCGACGGACAGCACCTGGTCGGCGCTGAACAGCCCGCCGGAGATCTGCTTCTGGGATCGCCCGCCGGACACCACGTCCACGGACTTGCGGTCCTGCAACGCCACCAGGGTCTTCTCACCGGCCTGGCTGACGCCCGCGGGCGTGCCATCGACCGGCACCGAGGACACCGAACCCGACGGCAGCGAGATCCGGACCACCTGCCTGGCGCTGCCGACCGAGGCCAGCACGCCGTCGGAACCGAGGCTGAGCGCGGTCGCCGGGCCGGGCAGGGCCACGGTCCGCGCCGGGTCACTCAGGTTGACCAGCGACAACAGCAACACGCTCGCCTTGTCGGTGGCGAGCGCGAGGGTCCTGCTCTTCGGGTCGGCGACCAGCGCCGTCACGTTGGCCCCGACCGGCACCACCGTTCCCGCGGGGGAGGAGGTGCCCGGGGAGGCTGCCGGGCTCGCGGCCGTCACGGACTCGCTGACCTGCAGTTCGTCCGTCGGCTCCGACGTCGAGCACCCCGCCAGCAGCGTCGTTCCCGCCGCGAGAGTGGCTACCAGTCGACGCAACAGCAACCTCCGACACTCACACGCGACATGCTTCCTACACGCCGCGTTAACTCAGCATCCCCGATATCTGCCCCTAGGTCACGCACTCCGGGCACTTGTCACCCGAGTCGCTGCTCTGGGTAGCCCAGCTCGATCCCGCTGACATCGTCCAGCGCGGCCCGGATCGCGGCCGGCAGGGTCAGCTCCTCGGTGGCCAGCGACCCGGCCAGCTGACCGGTGTCCCGGGCGCCCACGACCGGCGCGACCACGCCCGGACGGTCCCGCACCCAGGCCAACGCGACCGCCAGCGGGGACGTTCCCAGCCCGTCCGCGGCGGTGGCCACGGCCTGGACGATCCGCGCCGCCCGCTCGGTCCGGTGGTGCTCGACATAGGGCGCGTAGTGCGCGGATGCGCCGCGTGAGTCGGCCGGGGTGCCCGTGCGGTACTTGCCGGTGAGCACGCCACGGCCCAGCGGCGCCCACGGCAGGATGCCGATCCCGTGGTGCTCGGTGGCGGCCAGGACCTCGCGCTCGATGCCGCGCTCGGCCAGCGAGTACTCCACCTGGGTGGACACGATCGGGGTCGCCCCGGGGGACATCAGCTGCATCGTCGCGGCGGTCGCCAGCTGCCAGCCGGAGTAGTTCGACACCCCGGTGTAGCGCACCTTGCCGCTACGCACCGCAGTGTCCAGCGCCGCCAATGTCTCATCCAGTGGGACGTTGCTGTCCCAGGCATGAAGCTGCCACAGGTCGATATGGTCCACTTTGAGGCGTTTCAGCGAGCCGTCCAGCGCCCTCAGCAGCGCCCCGCGGGACGCCCCGCCGCCGAACGGGCCCTCGGTGCGGCGGGCCACCGCCTTGGTGGCGATGATGATCTCGTCGCGTGGCACGACCTCGCCCAGCATCGCGCCGAGCATGCGCTCGGCCTCGCCGTCGGCGTACACGTCGGCCGTGTCGACCAGGGTTCCGCCGGCGTCCACGAACGCGGCCAGCTGGCTCGCGGCTTCGTCGGCGTCGGTGTCCCGGCTCCAGGTCATCGTGCCCAGCGCCAACCGGGACACCCGCAGGCCACTACGGCCCAGGTGTCGGTGCTCCACAGCCGGTGAGCCTAGGGGCTGGCGATCTCCACTGTCGGGTAAGGGCCCTTCTCGGCTCTCAGATGTCGTAGGCCAAGATTCTGTGCGGCACGGAGGCGGCGACATCAGCTGGGAGTAGCGGCGTTGGACTGGTTGCAGGCGATCGTTCTCGGACTGGTCCAGGGGCTGACCGAGTTCCTGCCGATCTCGTCATCGGCACACCTTCGGGTGGTATCCACACTCGGCTGGGGGACCGACGCGGGGGCGTCGTTCACCGCGGTCACCCAGCTGGGCACCGAAGCGGCGGTGCTGATCTACTACGCCCGCACCATCGGCCCGCTGCTGGCCGCCTGGTTCAAGGGCCTGGTCAACGCCGAGACGCGGCGCACCGAGCAGTACCGGATGGCCTGGTACGTGATCATCGGCTCGATCCCGGTCACCGTGCTCGGCGTGCTGTTCAAGGACCAGATCCGCTCGTCGTTCCGCAACCTGTGGATCACCGCCACCGTGATGATCGTGTTCGCGGTGATCCTGGCGGTGGCCGACGAGATCGGCAGGCAGGTCCGCACGAAGATCGACATGAAGGACGCCTGGGGCATGGGCCTGGCCCAGTCGCTGGCGCTGATCCCCGGCGTGTCCCGGTCCGGCGGCACGCTGACCGCGGGCCTGTTCCTGGGCCTGGAGCGCAAGTCCGCCACCGACTACTCGTTCCTGCTGGCCCTGCCCGCGGTGATCGGCGCGGGCCTGTTCTCGATCCCGGACATCGCGGACACCACCGGTCCCGGCCCGCACCCGTCGGTCGCGCAGATGATCGTCGCCACCCTCATCGCGTTCGTGGTCGGCTACGCGACGATCGCCTGGCTGCTGCGCTACGTGGCCAAACACAGCTACGGGATCTTCGTCTGGTACCGGATCGCCCTGGGCATCGTGCTGATGATCCTGCTGGCGACCAACACCATCCCGGCCACCTGACCGCCACGGACGATAAGCTCCGGTTATGGCCACGGTGATCCTGTTACGGCATGCCCGCTCGACCGCGAACGGCTCGGGCGTGCTCGCCGGCCGCGCCCCGAAGGTGGCGCTGGCCGACGCCGGGGTCGCCCAGGCCGAGAAGCTGGCCGGCCGGTTCGCCGACGTGCCGCTGGCCGCGATCGTCGCCTCGCCGTTGCTGCGCTGCAAGCAGACGGTCGCGCCGATCGCCGCGGCCAAGGGCCTGAAGGTGGTCACCGACGCCCGGTTGTCCGAAGTGGACTATGGCGAGTGGACCGGCCGCAAGCTCAGCGCCCTGGGCAAGGAGCCGCTGTGGAAGGTCGTCCAGCAGCACCCGTCCGCGGCCGTGTTCCCCGGCGCGCTGTACGTGCTGACCAGCCGCGCCCTCGCCG
>CBIMJO010000415.1:0-7748 GCA_966244135.1 uncultured Actinocrispum sp.
GGTTCACAAGATCAAACCTGGTTTGGAAGTCTCCGGGCAACCGGGGGAACCTCACCATGGCCCGGAACGCAACCGTGCCTTGGGTGTGTGGGCAGCGATCGGTGGAGCAGGTGCGGCAGTGGGAGTGCTGCTGGGCGGATTCTTCACGGCCGGTCCTGGCTGGGAGTGGGTGTTCTTCATCAACGTTCCGGTCGGTGTGCTCGTTGCAGGCGCGGCGCCGTCGCTGATCCGCGCCGGGTGGCCGGATGAGCGGCCCGGCCGCGTGGATCTGCCGGGGGCGGTGCTGGTCACGGCGGCCACCGCGGCGCTCATCTACGGACTCGTCAACGCGGGCGACACAGGGTGGGCCACGGTGGGTACCCTGCTGCCACTCGGCGCCGGGATCCTGCTGTTGGGTGTGTTCGTGGTGGTCGAGCGTGCCACGCAGGCACCTCTGGTGAGGCTGGCCGTTCTCACCCGGCGCCCGGTGGTCGCGGGCAACCTGGTGATGCTGGCCGCGTCCGGGTTGTTGCTCGCGAACTTCTTCCTGAACTCCCAGTACTTGCAACATGTCCTGCGGCTGGATGCCTTGCGGACCGGGTTGGTCTTCCTGCCGGTGGCGCTGGTGATCGGTCTCGGTACGCATATCGGGGTGCGGGTGGTCGGGCGCTTCGGCGGACGGGTGGCCGGGGCGTCCGGGTTCGTGCTCGCCGGAGTCGGGGCCTTGTTGCTTGCACAGGTTCCGGCTGAGGGCAACCCGCTGCTCTCCGTGCTGCCCGGCTTCGCGATCGCTGGGGTGGGCCTGGGCGCGGCGTTCGTCACCGCGACGACCACGGCGATGGCACATGTGGAGCCGAACGATGCCGGTACGGCGTCCGGTCTGATCAACACCGGGCACGAGCTCGGCGCGACGCTGGGCATCGCGTTCGTCTCGACGGTGGCCGCGAGCAGTCTGACGAACGGCGGAGTCACCGGCTATGGCTCAGCCTTCACGGCAGCCGCGGTTGTCGCGGCCGTCGCCGCGGTGGTCACGCTGTGGCTGGTGCCGGCCGGGCGGCCCCCAGCCACCGACGGCCCGGTGTTCGCGCACTGATGTCCGTAACCTGATGTTCGTGAGTACGACCAGCACACGGGAGCCTCGGCGTCGCGCCGACGCGGAACGCAACATCGCCGCCATCATCGCCGCCGCGACGACCTGCTTCGTCCAGCGCTCCCAGGTGAGCATGGCCGACGTGGCCAAGGCCGCCGGTGTCGGCCGGGTGACGCTCTACGCGCACTTCGCCTCGCGTGAGGCGTTGCTGGAGGCCGTTCTCGACCACACGATCACTCAGGCCGCCGCGGTGATCCAGACCGAGGCGCCGGACGAAGGCCCCGCCGACGATGCCCTGCGCAAGCTCATCGCGTCGTCCTGGCACGCATTGGACCGTCACGGCCGCCTGTTCGAACTCGCCCAGCGGGAGCTGGATCCACAGCGGTTGCGGGCATACCACGACAAGGTGTTGGCGCATGTGGAGCGGCTGATCCGCCGTGGCCAGGACGAGGGGGTGTTCCGGACCGACCTGCCGCTGCACTGGCTGGTGACCATGTTCTACAGCCTGCTGCACGCGGCGGCGGAGGACGTCAGTGCCGACCGCCTGGGCGAGTCCGACGCCGCCGGGGTGCTGACCGCGACCTTGCTTCCCGCATTGGCACCGCCCTGACCCGTGTCAGGCCCCGCTGATCGGGCAGGTGGCCACACCGATCGCCACCAGCAGGCAGACCGCCGCGAACAGGGGCGCCAGCGCGGACACCGTGCCCGCCAGCCCGCAGGTGACCGTCCGTGCCAGGCGACCTGGGACCTTCGGGGGGTCGGCAAGGCGGGCGAGCCGGACATCGACAGCGTCACGAGCCATCGCCAACGCCGCGCCCGGTGCCTGACGGGAGACGCACAACAGGGCTGACCGGACCGCTGCGGCGCCGTGGAAGCGCACGGCCACGGCGTCAGCGGCGAGTTCGACCAGTTCACGCATCGCCACCGGCGCCTGACGGAAGAGAGGCACGAACGGCAATGCCGCACGCAGCGCGTCGGTGACCGCGATGAGCAAGTGGTGACGCCCGCGGAGATGGGCGCGTTCGTGGGTCAGCACGGCCGCGACGCTCTCGGCGGGCAGCTGCCGGGTGAGCCCTTCGGTGGCGACGACCACTCTGCCCAGGCTGAACGCCAGTGGCTCGTCGTGCGCCAGCCACAGGGTCGTCGGGGAGCCGTTGTCCGCCCGGGCCGCCAAACGCAGAACGCTGAGATGTTCGGACCGCCGACGCGCGCGGCTGCGGTACGCGCGAGCTGCGACCACGGTGAGCCGCGCTGCCATGGCAGCGATCAATGCGCTTCCCACGAGCCCGCTGAGAGATTCGACCGCAGGCGGCGAGCCGTGCCGCACCGCATCCCAGCAGTGGTGCAACGCGGCCACCCAACTGCCCACGTTGCCGTGGTCCGGGATGAGCAACAGCACGACACCGGCCACAGCGGCGAACACGACGCCCGCCATCGACAACAGCCAGGCCACGATCAGTACCAGGGGATCACGGCGACGAAGGTCGGCACGGCCGAGTCGCCGTGGCATGAGCCATCCGGCGATGGTGGCGCTGACCAGCAGCGCGGCCGCCACCGTCATCGGCGCCGCGACTTCTTGCGCAGGCCGCTGCGCAGGACTTCCACCTCGCGGTCGGAAACGGTGGTCGCGAAGTGCATCAGGACTGCCTCGGGATCTCCCGAGGAGTCGAGCACCTCGCGCAGCGCGCGAGCGGCTGCGTCCTGGCGGCTGAGCGCCGGCTGGTAGAGGTAGGCCTTGCCGTCCAGTTCGCGCTCGACCCAGCCCTTGCGATACAGGTTGTCCAGCACGGTCATCACGGTGGTGTAGGCGAGTTGCTTACCGGTGTCGAGGCTGTCCAGGACCTCGCGCACCTTGACGGGCTCGTCGTTGTCCCAGAGGACGGTCATTATCGCGGATTCGAGATCGCCGAGCCCAAACATGACACCTTCCCAAAGGACGCCGGGCCGCCGCCCGCGACCTCCTAGGGGAGGATAGCCGGTCGAGGCTGGTGGGGGCGGCCTCGGCGAGGCCGCCCCCACCAGGTCACTTCGCCAATGGCTGCATTTCGGTGATCTCCGCCTGCTGAGCATCGATGATCTTCTGCGCCAGTGCCTTCGCCTCGCTGCTGGAGCCCTTGGACAGCTCAGTGCGGGCCATCTGGATGGCGCCTTCATGGTGCTTGATCATCATCTGGGTCCACATGCGATCGAACGTGTCACCCTTGGCGCCGCCGAGCTGCGCCATCTCCTCGCCCGTCATCATGCCGTCGCCGCCACCCATCGACCCGTGGTCCATGCCGGGCATGCTCTGTTCGCTGGCGGGGGCCGAGCCCCACTTCGTGAGCATGGCGGTGAGCTGTTGGATCTCCGGGTCCTGGGCCTTCTGGATCCGGCCGGCCAGGTCCAGCACCTTCGCGTTCGTGGTGCGGTCCGGGACCATCTTCGCCATGTCCACGGCCTGGGCGTGGTGCGGGATCATCTGCTGTGCGAAGGAGATGTCGTCAGCGTTGTGTCCCGCCTCGGTGGTCGCGCTGGTGCCGGAGCTTGCACCGCCATGCCCGGTCATCGTGTCGTTTCCGCTGTTTCCACAGCCCGCGAGCAAGGCGAGCACGGCGGCCGCGCTCGCACCAACAAGGAACTTCCTCATGGTGTACGTGTCCTGTTCTGCGTATTCGGATGGGCAGTGCTCGAACGGCGGCACATCTGAGCCGCCGCTGGGCCTGTCACAACCGCAATACGCAGACCGAACTGAGCAGCTGTCTGCCGAACATCCCGGGCGGCCAATCCACACGTCGTCCGCGTCGCCGCGGCCGGAGCGATGGCACCAGGGGCGGCCAGGACATCGTGAGCAGCAGGCCGATGAGCAACAAGCCCGCGATCACACACATGACCGCCATGCACAGGTGCATCAAGTCGTGAGCTGGGCTGGGCGCGGGGTCGTGCGGCTCATGCCCCGGATCCGCTGGCAACTCATGCGTGACCGCGGCCATGGTCGCCATCTGCCCATGGGCCTCGGCGGACACGAAGTGGTGCATGCTGACCACGCCGAGCAGCAGCAGGCACAACAGGAGCCAGCGTGGCCCTGCCCTGCGTGCGCCCAATGTTCATGCCCTTCGCTGTGGTCCTATCCCACATAGTAGTGGTGCGGTGGTCAGATCCTGGAGCGGGGGCAACTAGAACTGATAGTAGACAGCGGGTCGGGTGTCCCATCGCGGTGGCTGGGCCTACTAATTCGTGTAGCACATTGTTCCTCGTGTCGGGGTTCCAGGCGGGATTCGACGAGTGGGTGTGCCCGGAAGCCGGGGAATGTCTCGGCGGCCTGCTCGCGGGTCCGGCCGATGTCGCTGGCGACGTTGGTGCGGCGTGCCCTCGCGGAGGATGTTCGTGAGCGAGCCGGGCGACTGTGATACTAAGACGGATAGTAAATCTGCCGGCAGCGGATGATGGAGACCATGACCGCAACCTTTCACGGCGCCAGTCCGTCCCCTGGCACGAAGGCACGTCGCTGGTGACCGGGGCACTGGCGTTGTTGCTCGGCGTGGTCGTCGTGGGCTGGGGGTTGCCCTGGCTGCTGGCTCGGGTGGACTTGCGGCGGCGCGACCCGCTGCCGATCATGGTGGGTCTGCTGGTCTCGATGGCAGGGTTGCTGGTCGCCTCGATCGTGGGCGTCGTATTGCTCCTGGTTCCGGACCACGGCACGCTGCCGCCTCTGCTCACGGCAATGCATCACTGCTGGACAGCGCTGCAGCACGGCTCGCCGCCCGCAGTCGAAGAACTCAGTGGCCTGCTGGGCGCCCTTGTCCTGCTCGGTTTCACTCTGCGCGTACTTGTCGTCATGCTGCGATCGTGGCGGCGTCGGGCGAGGATCCGGCGTGAGCATCTGGTGACCCTGCGGCTCGCCGCCCGCGTGGAGGCCGGATCCCCCAGCATGTGGTGGCTGACCCACGAGCAGCCGCTTGCGTTCAGCCTTACCGGGCGTCCGGGCGTGATCGTGGCCACGGACGGACTGGCCGCGCAGCTCGGTCCCGCTGCGGTCGAAGCCGTACTGGCGCATGAACGGGCCCATCTGCGGGGCCGGCATCATTTTCTCGTCGGCCTCGTGGAGAGTCTGGCCCGTGCGTTGCCGTTCATCCCGCTGTTCCGTCATGCCCCTGGGCTGATGCGTCAGCTTGTCGAACTGGCCGCGGACACTGCAGCCGTCCGGGAGTGTGGGGCGTCGGCAGTGCAGGCGGCCCTGTTGACCGTCAGCGGACACGGTGCGCCGGGAGTCGCCTTGGCGATGGCCCGGGACGCGGTGCTTGTCCGGTTGGAGCGGCTCCAGCAAGGCAAGGCACCTGCGGGGCGGCTTCGTCGCGCGATGTCGTGTGGTGTCGCGGGCATGGGCGCCGCTCTCGTCCCGTTCCTCGCGGGCGCTGTCTTGCTGACGGCGTTCGGGGCCCTGACCTGCCCGATAGGGACATAAGAGCCGGCTCTGTGCAACGCCCGCCGTCGTCTGTCCGATGAAGACAGGCAGGAGGTGGGCCGGTCCGATGGAGCTGCTGGGAACGCATGTCCCGATCTCGTGGCCAACCCTGCTCATCCTGGCGTGCGGACTACTGCTGGCCGGTCCCGTTGGCCGGTGGCTGGGCGCGTTGCCGGGATGGCGCCGCGGGGCCGCCACCGTGACGTGGCTGGCGCTCAGCGCGATCGTGGCCTTCACGATTCCGCCAGAACGGGGCGGGCCCGCTGATCCGGGCCATTGCCTGCCCGACTCCGCGACGCAGGTGTGGAGCGATCCGCTGCACACCAGCGGGGGTGTGGGTGGTGGTCTGCTGAACGTCTTGTTGTTCCTGCCACTCGGCGCGGCATTGGTTGTGGCTTCTGGACGAGCGTGGATCGCGGTGATCGTAGTGCTCGGCTTGCCTGCGGTGATCGAGGTCGCGCAGCGGTCGATACCGGGCAGGTTGTGCAGCTTCTCCGACTATATGACCAACTCCGCCGGAGGCTTGGCCGGCGTCATCGTTGGCGCCTTGGTGCTCATCTGGCATCCGTCGTCCACCATGGACAGTCGGCGGTAGAGCCCAGGTCACCAACTAAGTGTGTTGGTAAACAGCGTGACGGCTCGCGGGAACCGTCCAGCTCAGGAACGTGATACGGCCCCACCACGCTGACCTGAGCGTCATCCAGAGTAAACTGGCGCGCCCTCCGCGGATGGACATCCCGGCTCGGTTACTGGTCGTGGACGCGAACACGCTGCGGACCTGGCGGGAGATCGCGGCCGGGGCATGCCCGCGGAGGTGACGTTCGCTCCGAACGGGCTGGTGTACCGGTCCAGCCGCTGAGCCAGGGCGGCCGGATTGCCGACGGCCTCGTCAGGACGAGCGGGGGCTGAACCTGACGAGGCCGCCTGAATACTAATCAATATAGTAGTCGATGTTCAATCTGCCGTACCGGTGCAGCGAGAGCCTTGATGCCCGGCTCGAGCAGGGCGCACAGTCCGAAGACCACGCTCGAGCGCCCGAGGGAGAACCAGAACCCGACGGACACGGCCCGTTTGTTCTCCCCGGCCAGTTTGCGTGTGGTGTTGTCGATCACATGAAGCATGCGCCATCGGATTGCTGTTGCCCAGCGTTGGCAACAGGCGCAGCCCGGCCTACTATGCTACGAAGTAAGTTAGTAGAGACATACTTTCGTAGCTACATAGGCGTTTTCGCCCTGGCTAACTTGGACATGCCGCCGTCCGGCGGCCGGAACCCCTGCATCCGATGGAGTTGACCATGCGCAAATGGCGACTGCTTTCGTTAGCCCCTTTGGCAATAGCCGCCCTGGCGATCGGTACGTCAACGGCGAGCGCCTCCAACAGCTGGAACGGCTACCACTGGGCACGTTCGTCCACATCCACGGTTCTGCGACTGCAGGTCCTCGACAGTGTCACCTCGGCATGGGATGCCAATCTCAGCCGGGCGAACTCCGACTGGAACCGCTCTCCGGTCTTCGAGAACTCCTTGGTGGCCAGTGATTCGGGCGCGGGCACCCGCAGCAGCTGCCCGGCATCCTCGGGCCGGGTCCGCGTGTGCAACTACACCTATGGCAGCAATGGCTGGCTGGGCTTGGCGCAGATCGCCCTGTCCAGCGGCAACCACATCGCCTGGGGCACCACGAAGCTGAACGACTCATACTCGATGAGCGCGTCGGCGAAGCAGCACGTGGTGTGCCAGGAGGTCGGGCACGACTTCGGTCTGGACCACCAGTTCACCAACGCCAACTCGTGCATGGACTACGCCGGGATCGACGACCCGTCGTACGTCACGCCGAACTCGCACGACTACGCGGAACTGCTGGCCATCTACAACCACGGCGACGCCGGGCTGGCAGCCTCGGACTCCACGTCGACCAAGATCGTCGCAGGTGACACGGTGACCTCCATCCTCTGGAAGGACTGATTCATCCGCCCGGGTGGCCGGTTGGTCACCCGGGCTTCTCCGAGGAGTTCAGCGAATGCGTTTCCTGAGGATCGTGGCGATGGCGATGGCGATGGCGTTCGTGGCGGGCGCGTGCAGTACACCGGAATCGCAGCCCAGCCGAACGAGCACCGTCACGACGACATCCACGATGCCGTCCCACCAACCCGGCGTGATCACCGGTCCGGCGGGGACTCTCCGTGCGGCCGTGGCGGAACCCTCGACGCGCGCGGACTCCGCGGTCCGCTCACTGCGGGTCG
>CBIMJO010000416.1:0-7745 GCA_966244135.1 uncultured Actinocrispum sp.
CAGGCCGGACATCCCACCCTTTCAGCCCTGCCTTGGTCAGCAGTTCATTGGCCGTCCGGGAGCTGTTGACCGCCGTAGCCAGCCGGACCCATGAATCCTTGGCCTTGACCTGGTCTTGGGCCTTGCTCCGCTGCTTAGGGGCCGTAGCCGTGGCCGTTTCAGTCATGTGTGTGACCTTTCAGTGAAAGCCCTCCGGGTGTTGTCGCACCAATTGGGCCGCTTGACCAACACATGAATAGTTTCAGGATACCTGAAACTATTCAATAGTCCGAATGAGTGATGTGAAGGTGGGTTTTTGTCAGATAACCGGCTGTTACTTCCGGGGAGCTGACCTGTCCGGGGCAATGCCGCCATCCCGTAGGACATTGTTCAACTTCTCATGGGACCAGCCGGACCGGGTCTGAATATCCTTCACGAGGCCGCCCCCGCGACGGGCGTCGACGGCAGCCTCTCGCAAGTCCTTCTCGGCGCTCTCCAATTCCTTTTTCAGCGCTGAGACAACAGCCGCCTTGGTGGACACGTTGGCCAATAGCGATGGAATATCGGCGGGTGTGGAAGTGGGCTCGGCCATGGGGACAATCCTTCTCCACGCTGCGGCTGTCGGCAAGATCGACACTCGGCGCCACCCCACCAGTCACGGGTGGCGCCAAGCTCAGCCGAGGTCAGACAGGGGGCAGGTCGCGCAGGACGAGCAAGGCTTGCCGCACCTCGACCGCGCCGGTGTAGGTCCTATTGGCGCCATTGTTACCGTAGCGAATGCTCGCGCGCAGGATGCGGCCCGAGCGGGCGCCGACCGTGATCATGCCGAACGGCGAGTCGGCACCGTGACCGTTGATGTGGACTTCCACCGCGCCCCGGTAGGCATCGCGCACCTGTGGATCAAGACCGAGTCGCGCGGCCAGGGCTACCACCTGGGCGGTAACTCGGGTCATCACCACACCGTCCGGGATGGACACTTCCGGCATCCCTGCGCCCTGTGAGTCAGGCGATGGCCGATCGGTAGGGTTCGTACTGTCGGAACTCATAGTTTGACCTTTCAGGGGTTCCGGCCTGCGCCCCTGGGATGGTGTTGTCGCACCGTTTGACCAGGGGCGCAGCTACCTCAAAGTCAGTCGGCCCATGCGTGGGCCTGGGCCGACACGTCAGTCTCGGGCGTCCGGATCCATCGGCAGAAGCGGCCGATAGCGCGGAGAGAGCAGGCCCAGCCACGGCCTGTAGACCCAGACCCGTCCGGTACGCCGCCGGAACCCCTGCTGCGCCTCCGACAGTAGGTACACCTGACGCCCGTGGAACCGGTGATCGGTGGTGTCGTCCGGGTGCCGCCAGTCGTATCGGTTGATGAACGCCTCGTACTGGTCGCGGATGTCGTCGGCGAACGCGAAGTCGTCCAGTTCGGAGTCCATCATCCCGAAGACCTCGAAGTCGATGTGCCGTGGACCGTAAACCCAGGCATTCACGCCGAACCAGTTCCGCGAGTTGTGTCCCCGGTGAGTGAAGTCCGACGGCTCGCCGAACTCCAGCCAGAGATCGTTGACGATCCGCCGCGCCAACTGCACAGCGTCCCTGATGTGACTGGTAGCGGTGACCATGCCGCCGAGTTCGCGGATCCCCAGATCCGCGCGGTGATCAGGCAGTAGGTATGGCACAGGTGATCCTTTCAGTGACCAGGCGCGGTGTTGTCGCACCGCACGCGGCCGATATGAGTGCGTAGGTCAGAAGGCCCGGACGGTGCCAGGGGTCCAGAAAATCGAGCGGTGGTGAGCCTCGGGCGCAAGCCAGACATGGCACACATAACGCCGGTCGCCCGGATCGCTCGAATTCGACCAGTTGTACGTCTCCACGATTCGTGTCACTTGGTCAATGACCACCGTGCCCGCCTCGCTGTACCAGTGCGTGCGCCAGTCTGCATAGATCAGCTCGTCGGACAGTCCGCCTACGTGAATCTGAAGGACGAAATTCGCCCGCACCAGGGCGCTGAATGTGGCCTTGGCAGGAATAGCTCCCGTACCGGCTGACCTCGACAGATCATCAATGATCCGTTCGGCGAGAATGGGGAGCGGTTTGATCACGCGTGTCCTATCGAACCGACACCCGTACACCCGCCCCTCTTTTATTGCGTTATCCATAGGGATGACCTTTCAGGTAAGAGGCCGGAGCGTTGTCGCGCTCCGACTTCCGAACAACATGTCAATAGTTTCATTCAGTCTGAAACTGTGCAAGATAAATGGCAAATTGTCACCCGAATAGCCTATTGTCAAAGAATGGAATAGATGCGAATGGGTGCAGAGTGTCGGAGAATGCAATGGCCCGCCGCGCATCGCGTTCGTGTACACAACCAGGCTGTTCGAATGTGACGCCGAATGGTGGGCGGTGTCGGGACTGCCGTTCTCGCAATCGCGACGCGGGAGGCACCAGCGCCCAACGCGGGTACACCGGTGCCCACCGATCACGGTTCCGACCTGCCGTGCTAGCCCGTGACCCAACGTGCCTGTGCGATCTGCTGGATTGCCCGCACCACAAAGATTCCATTTGTGACCGTCCGTCCACTGTGGCCGATCATTGGCCGGTGATCCGCAGAGATCTGGTGGACGCTGGGCTAGACGCTGATGATCCGGCCCGGGGCCGGGGCTTGTGTGCCTCTTGTCATGGCCGTGTCACCGCGACGACGCCAGCCACCCGGGGAGGTTTCCATCATCCGTGATCTGTCCACATCAGACACTGGTTGTGCCGGCCGGGTGCGCCGCGGTCGCCTCGTCGTGTGTCCGGTTGCGACACCCCCAGGGGGAGCACCCTTGACCGCGCCCGCAGTGCACAGGCCATGCCGCCTTGTGTGGGGCTTGCCAGGTTTCCGGCACACGGTTTCTACGTCCACTGATGACCGATCCGATCGCTGACGCCGAGGCGGCGCGGGACGCGCTGCTGGAGGAGATCGCCGAGGCGGGCGAGCAGGCACGAGCGTGGCGGGAACGCCGAAACGCCCTGATCATCGAGGGTGCCGCGCTGAACATCTCCTACCGGCGGATCGCCGAGTACGTGGGCCTCTCGGACGTCGCGGTCGGCCGGATCGCGCGCCGCCGTGACCCGGACGGGTAGCGCGAACGTGTTTCGCATCCTCGAACTTTGTTCGTACCAACAGAAACAGGGGTGATACGTGATCACGATCGACGGGTTGCCACCGTCGGAGCAGATCCTCACCGAGCTGGCCGCCGAGGGAAAACCGGTTTTGCTCGGCTTCTCGCGCGGCAAGGACAGCTTGGCGGCGTGGCTGGCGATGCGGGAACACGGGATCGAGGTGGTGCCCTATCACCTCTACTCGATTCCGGACCTGCAGTTCGTCGACGACAGCATCGCGTTCTACGAGGACTTCTTCCAAACCCGCATTCGCCAGTACCCGCACCCGGCCCTGTACCGGTGGCTGATCGAGTACGTGTTCACCCCGCCCGAGCGGTGCGCGCTCATCGACGCGGCCCAGCTGCCCGAACCGCCGTTCGAGGAGATCGCGGACTACCTGCGGGAAGACCTCGGCCTGCCCGACGCGTGGAACGCCGACGGTGTACGCGCGGCGGACAGCCCGATGCGGCGGATGGCGATGAGCGTGCACGGCCCGGTCCGGGCCACCGTGCGGAAGGTCTCGGTGGTCTGGGACTGGCGGATCGCCGACGTGCGCGCCGCGCTGGCCAAACACCAGTGCCCGCTGCCGCCCGAGTACGAGTGGTTCGGCCGCTCGTTCGACGGGATCGACTGGCGGTTCCTGGCCCCGATCAAGCAGCACGCGCCCGGCGACTACGCCCGGATTCTCGACTGGTTCCCGCTCGCTGAACTGGAGGTATTCCGCCGTGACCTCACCGGCTGACCCGAACGCCGCCCTGCTCGCCCAGCTGCAATCCGCTGCGGACTCGGCCGGGATGCTGTCCAACGATCAGGTCATGGCGTTTCTCGCCGCCGACCCAGAGCCTGATCCGCTCGCCGATGTCGAGTACACCGGCGACCTGGAAGCCGACTCGCGCGCCGAGCTGGCCGAGCTGCACCGCGGCTTCCGCGAACGGGCCGCCCGCGAGGACGAGCGGTTCCTGCTCGCCACCGACAGCGAGTACTGGTTCTGCGTGTGCTTCAAGTCCCGGCTGGACAAAGACGCGTTCCTGGCCGCCGCCGGCCTGGTCGTCATCGGGGACAAGTACCTCGACGGCTACGCCACCGCCCGCGCCTTGGGCGTGCCGATGCCCACCAGCAACAGCACTGAGGGGAGGTGATGTGAATGCGTCGACGCCAGCAGGCGACCCGTAACCGAGGCGCGTCCCGTGCACGAACTAAGGCGACCACCCGCCGTGCGTCCAGCTCGAAGCGCGCCCGCAGCGGTTCGAGCTGAGGGCTGCCAGGATAGGCTCGACGTGCGCAGATGCTGTTTCGACGTCCGTGCGGTCGGCCCGCCAAGTCGTACCCGTACCCACGCCATGAGTAGGTGTGACATCAGATTGGTACGATCCTAATAGGCGATTCTGGATAGCGGTTCCAGGATCGAACATAGACGAAAGCCGGACAGCGCAAGACGCCGCCCGGCTTCGCCCTAGCGAACCAGGAGCGCTTGCCAGAGCACTAGAACCTGGGTCACTAGCGGTAGTGCCTGCGGCCAGATGTGGCACCAGCAATGGTGTTCGCATCTGGCCTCAGGTGGCGGTCGTTCTTGGTCGCCACCTTCCTTCGCGTCGCGGTCTGTCACTCGCACCCTCCTTTCATGACCCCCATCAGGACTCGGGGCCTTTCCCGATCCCTCCCCGGATCGGGAGAGAAGCAGGCACGGGTGGTGAACCGGCACGCGACGCACGAGCGAGAGGTATGGACTTGCTCGTGCAGACGACAGCGTAGCGGGCCGCAATTCGCACTCTGACAAGGGGTTTCACGTATACAACCCGCTACATGAACCGTCAGCACTGCGCGTCGCGCAGTATCGATGGTGTGGGCTGCGCAGACGTGCTTACCACCTATGCGTGGATCCTGCTCCCCTATTCATGTCAACACAGCGCCACATGAGTCGTCAGCACCGCCCGTCGTGAGGCATCCAGTATCGGCCGCCCTGAGAAGGTGATCTCCGTGGGACGACGTGGCCCAGCTGCCAAACCAACCTCACTGCGGATCTTGCACGGCGACCGGAAGGACCGGATCAACACCAATGAGCCGGTCCCGCCAACCAGCGAGATCACCGCGCCGGACTGGCTTTCCGAGAAGGCTTGCAAAGTTTGGGATCGACTGGCCCCGAGCCTGACCGTGCGTAAAGTCCTGACCTCATGGGATGTGGACGCGTTCGCGATCCTGTGTGAGGCGCTGGCCCGGTACGCCACCGCCACCCAGTTGGTGAACGGTTCCGCGCTGTTGGTGCCGGGTCCGGGTGGCCTGGTGCTGAACCCGGCGCTGAAGGTGCAGGCCGATGCCGAGCGGGTGTTTCTGACCTACGCGGCCCGGTTCGGGCTGACGCCGTCGGATCGCCAGGCGATCAAGGCCGAGGTGGGCGCCGATGGCGACTCGGCGGGCGGCGCGGACCGGCTCCTCTCCTAAACGGACCAGCACAACCCGGCCACCCACGAAGTCCCCGCGACTTCCCGTCTGTGGCCGCGTGTTCGATAGCCGCACCTGCCGCAAGCGCGGCGATCACCTGTGCAAGCCACGCGCTGATCACGCCATCGCGTTCGCACAGGAGATCTGCGTCCACACCAAAGACCGCTGGGCCCGCACCCCGTTCATCCTCGCCGGCTGGCAGCGCGACGACATCGTCACGCCGCTGTTCGGCGAGGTCCGCTGGGATGTCGAGTGGGGCGCCTACGTCCGCCGCTACCGCATCGCCTGGATCGAGCTGGCGCGTAAGAACGGCAAGAGCGAGCTGCTGGCGTTCGTCGCGCTCTACATGCTGGTGGCCGACGGGGTGGAGGGCGCGGAGATCTATGGCTGCGCGATGGACAAGCCCCAGGCGCACAAGGTCTTCGACGTCGCCGCCCGGATGGTCAAGCTGTCCCCGGTGCTCTCCCGCCGGTTGCGGGTGATCGAGCACCAGGCCCGCATTGTCGATGAGAAGACCGGCTCGTACTACGAGGTCGTCGCGGCCGACGGCATGGGCAACCTCGGCCACAACCCGTCAGCGGTGATCTTCGACGAGGTGTTGACCCAGCCGAACGGGGATCTGTGGTCGGCGATGCGTACTGGCATGGGTACTCGGATGCAACCGCTGATGATCGCGGCCACGACCGCGGGCAACGACCCGGCCAGCTTCGCCAAGTCCGAACACGACGAATGCGTCCGCATCGCCGACGACCCGAACCGCGCACCGCACCGGTTCGTGTACTTGCGGAACCTGCCGGATGACGCGGACCCGTGGAACGAAAGCAACTGGTACGTCAGCAATCCCGCGCTCGGTGACTTCCTGTCCATTCAGGCCCTGCGCGAAGAGGCCAAGGAAGCCCGCAACGATCCGAAGCGGGAGAACGCGTTCCGGCAGTTCCGGCTCAATCAGTGGGTGCGGCAGTCCACCCGATGGATGCCGATGCACCTCTACCTGGCATGCGCCGGAACCGAGGCCGGTGAACCGGCCGCGTTGCGGGCCGCGCTGGCACGCAGGCCAGCATGGGGCGGCCTCGATCTCGCGTCCAAATTGGACCTGACGGCGTGGTGCCTGATCGTGCCGGACGGCTTGGACGAGGGGCGGGTGTCGGCGTTGTGGCGGTTCTGGCTGCCCGCGGCCGGGGTGGAGTTCCTGGACAAGCACACCGACAACCGCGTCACCCAGTGGGCCGACGCGGGATGGATCACCGTCACGCCAGGCGAAGTCATCGACTACGACGTGGTCTACAGCGACATCGCCGAAGACTGCGCCGCCCTGCGAGTTGCGGACATCTCTTATGACGAGTGGTCCGGCGAACCCGCCCGCCAGGCGATCGAGAAGCGGACCAAGGTGACCATGTACCCGGTCGCCCAGACCTACAAGGGCATGACCCACGGCATGACAGAACTCATGGCCCTCACGAAGTCCCGGGCTTGGTCGCACCACAACAACCCCGTAGCCGCGTTCTGCTTCGACAACGTCGAAGTCCGCTCCCCAGCAGGCGAACCCGATCTTATCCGGCCGGACAAGCCCGAGCGCGGCAAGACAGGTAAACGGATCGACGCGGTGCCGACCGCCGCTATGGCAGTGTCTGGTTGGCGTCTACGAGGCGACAGACCCAGAAAGCATTCTCGAATGATGGTTTTCGGCTAACGGGTAATCGGCCTCCAATTCTCTGGCCACGGATCCCACAGGTAGGTCGGCCGCGTAGGCCACGGTATTTTCTTACCCTCAAAGTGCACGCGAAGCCGACCATCAGGATCGCATCTACGTGCAAACCTGTCGGCCAAGTCGTCGCATGCTATTGGACGAAGCGGGCTCGGGAGATACACCGAATGCTCACCCATCGTGACGGCCACGCATTGAAGCTCGTCAGGTGAGATCACCAGCACGACACGCCTTTCAGTCGGCAAAGCGTCAGGGTCGCGAGCAATATGTGTCGGAACGATTTGGTCGTCTGGTTGCTGGAGTTGATTCCTATACGGCCTCATCTCCTCCATGAGGATGTATCTCCAACCCAATGCGGCGAACGCTGCAAGGTATGCCGAGCGAATCCATGAAATCCGGGCGCGTACCTCGTCAAAGTTGGTGTGCACAGTAAAAGCGAGATCAACGGTGCGACTTGTGCCGTCGTTATAGGCCTTTAGTGCGTCGATCT
>CBIMJO010000417.1:0-7713 GCA_966244135.1 uncultured Actinocrispum sp.
GGGGGCGCAGCCCGCCAACAACGCTGGAAAGCAAGGCGGCGAAGCCGCACGTGGGGTTTGGGGGCTCCGCCCCCACGCGGGCGCAGCCCGCCAACGGGTCTGGGGCGAAGCCCCAGATCGGGGGTCTGGGGGTCGCCCCCCAGAAATTACGCCGGAGTGATCCCGGCGAGCGCCATCCGCGAGCAGGCAGCGCCCAATCACGTAGGGCTGGCGGGACTCGAACCCGCACTGGCACGGACCTAAACCGTGTGCCTCTGCCAATTGGGCTACAGCCCCTACTCGACTGACTCCGGACAGCCTAGTGGTATCCCTGGAGGGCACGGACACCATGGGTGATCTACCGTAGGCCGCGAGAGCCAGCATTCTTGGGAGGACAAGTGGCCCGCGACCCCGACACCATCCAGCGAGACATCGAGCAGGCGCGGGACGCGCTGGCGTCGACGCTGGACCAGCTCGGCACCAAGGCGAACCCGAAGAAGCTGGTGGACGACGCCACTTCGAACGTGAAGTCGAAGTTCGGCGACCCGCGGGTGAAGGCGGCGCTGATCGGGGTGGGTGTGCTCGTCGCCGTCCTCGTGGTGCGGCGGATCTTCCGCTAGCCCAGAGCCGGGTCGCGGCCGCCCGCGCCCTGTCACCGGCCGGGAGCCGAAACTGAGCTGCCAGGTCTCGAGCCGGGCTGCTTGGCCTCCCCTACTGGAGGCCAAGGGCTGAGCTGCCAGGCCTTGCGCCGGGCTGCCAAGCCCCGCCTACTGGAAGCCAAGGCTCAGCTGCCGGGTCTCGACCGCTCGAGGCTGAGCAGCCCGGCATCACCGGCTGGATGCCAGGCTGCAGGCGGTAATCCGACGGCGCTCTTCGGCAGGCCGCAATCCGACAGGACCCGGAGCCGGAGCTCGAGGATCGTCGCCCCGTTGCAGGGGCCGGGCCGCAGGGCGAGCCGTCCGGGTGCGGTTGCCGCAGGTGAGTGCCTCGATCGCCGAGGCCGGGCCGCGCGGGCCGGCTACGCCTTGGTCTCCTCGACCTCGGCCTTGGGTTCCGGCTCCGGTTCGGGTGCGGGTGGGCGGGCGAGGCGGGCGTTCAGGTAGGCCGTGGTGAACTCGAGGGCGTCGCCGTCGAGCCGGTGCACCACCGTCCGCTTCTTGTCGTCGCCGGCGAGCTCGTCGACCAGCTGGTCCGCGCGGTCGCGCGCGGCGATCAGCCCGGGTGCCGTGGCGGTCAGCGTCTTGCCCTTGCCCACGATCGTGATGGTCCAGTCGTCACCGTCGGGCACGTAGTTCGCTTCGATCGGCTCCACCATGACCGGCCCCTCTCCGCGTGGCTCCCACGTCCTTGTCACCATTAGACGTCGTCCGAGCCTATCCCGACAGTTGTGGGCGCACTGATCGATCCAGAGTGTTAATCGACACTACTGTCAGTGCTTGTACCTGGACTCGACTTCGCCTTTCAGGCCGAACCAGGTCATCCGCATGATGTGCTCGGCGGCCTCCTCGGCGGTCACGTCGTCGTGCCGGACGTACCAGACCGACAGCCGCTCGCACGCGCCGACCAGAATCTCAGCCGACGCCTCGAGCTCCAGCGGCGTCGCGTCCGGCAGGTACGCCGAGAACAGCGCGATGTGCAGCTGGGTCTGTTCCTGGCGGACCGCCTCCATCTCGGCGACCGCGGCCGGGCCGACCACGGCGGCCTCGGTGCGCAGCAGCAGGTCCCACGACCGGCGGTGCTCGTCGGTGTACTTGAAGAACGTCACCAGGCCGCGGCGCAGCGCCTCCTCGGGGGTGTCGGCGCCGATCACCGACTCGGCGGTGCGGTCCCGCAGCTCGACGCGCACCTGCCGGATGCAGGCCACGAGCAGGCCCTCCTTGGAGCCGAAGTACTCGTAGAGCATCGGCTTGGACACGCCCACCCGCTCGGCGATCTCGTCCATCGAGGTCGCGGCGTACCCGCGTTCGGCGAAGACCGCTTCGGCGACCGTCATCATCTGCTGTTCCCGGTCCGCCCGCGGCATCCGCCGCCGTCGTTCGGTCTTGCTCCCCGCGCTTGTCACGACACTCACTCTACCGTTTCCTACTTGAAGTAACCTACTATCGGTAACATCCGAGCCGCTTGGAGGAGACATGGGCGACCGACACGAGACCGGGGTCGTGATCATCGGCACCGGCTTCTCCGGGCTCGGCATGGCCATCCAGCTCAAACGCACCGGCCGCGCCGACTTCGTGGTGCTGGAGAAGAACCAGGACGTCGGCGGCACCTGGCGGGACAACACCTACCCGGGCTGCGCGTGTGACATCCCGTCGCACATGTACTCCTTCTCGTTCGAGCAGAACCCCGGCTGGAGCCGCTCCTACTCACCGCAGCAGGAGATCTGGGACTACCTGCGCCGCGTTACGGACAACTACCACGTTCGCGACCACATCCGGTTCGGCACCGAGATGGTCAGCGCGCGCTGGGACGCCGACGAGGGCCGCTGGCACCTGCACGCGAGCAACGGCGACGAGTACGTCGCCCGGTTCCTGGTTTCGGGTATTGGCGCGCTGCATATCCCGCACATCCCCGAGCTGCCCGGGCTGACGGACTTCAAGGGCGAGACGTTCCACTCGGCGACCTGGAACCACGGCTACGACCTGCGCGGCAAGCGCGTGGCGGTGATCGGCACGGGCGCGAGCGCGATCCAGTTCGTCCCGCGGATCGCGCCGGACGTGCAGTCGCTGACCCTGTTCCAGCGCACCGCACCGTGGATCATGCCCAAGCCGGACTACGAGATGCCGTCCTGGGCGAAGCGCCTGTTCCGGACCGTGCCGCTGACCCAGCGGCTCTACCGCGACTTCATCTACTGGCTGCTGGAGTCGCGCGCGATCGCGTTCAGCTCCCGTCCGGGCCTGCTGAAACTGGCCCAGGGCCTGGCCAAGCGGCACATGGCCAAGCAGGTCGAGGACCCGGCGCTGCGCCGCAAGCTGACCCCCGACTACACGATGGGGTGCAAGCGGGTCCTGGTCTCCAACGACTACTACCCGGCCCTGACCCGCGACAACGTCGAGGTGGTCACCTCCGGCGTCGCTCAGGTCCGCGAGCACAGCGTGGTCACGACCGACGGCGTGGAGCACGAGGTCGACGCCATCATCTTCGGCACGGGCTTCCACGTCACCGACGCGTTCGACTACCTGGACGTCGTCGGCCTCGACGAGACCAACCTGGCCAAGCACTGGCAGCGCAACGGCATCCAGACCCACAAGGGCATCACGGTGGCCGGGTTCCCCAACCTGTTCTTCCTGCTGGGCCCGAACACCGGCCTGGGCCACAACTCCGTTGTGTTCATGATCGAGTCCCAGATCCGGTACGTCGCCGACGCGATCAAGCTGGTGGAACGCAGCCGCGCCAAGGCATTGAACGTCCGCCCGCAGGCACAGGACGAGTTCAACTCGCGCATCCAGCGGCAGCTGGCCAAGGGCGTGTGGAGCCAGGGCGGTTGCGACAGCTGGTATCTCGACGCGATGGGCGTGAACCGGACCATCTGGCCCGGCTTCACCTGGCGCTACTGGCTGGAGACCCGCAAGGTCGACCCGGCGGACTTCCAGCTGAGCTGAAACTCATGTCGAGTCCCGGTGGGTCCCTGCGTCCTTGGGGTGTTCGTGAGGCACTTCGAGGATGGAGTTGGTCTTGATGCTGGAGTTGTACCGGCGGGCTCAGGATGGGTTCGATGCTGTTGTGACGCAGGTTCCGGCGGGGGCTTGGGAGAAGCCGTCGGAGTGTTCCGAGTGGACGGTCGGGGACGTCGCCGGGCACGTGATCTGGGGGCAGCACCGGCTGCGGACGTGGGCGACCGGCGAGGAGTGGACGGAGACCGCGGGGGCGCCGGGGTCGCCGCATCCCTCGGTGATGATGGGCGAGGACCCCGTCGCGACCTGGCAGGCGGCGCGTTCGGAGTGCTTCGCGGCGCTCACCGAGGACGCCATGGCGCGGATGGTGACGTTGCCAGGGCTCGGTGAGGTGCCGGTGGGCGCGCTGATCTCGCTGATGATCACCGACCATGTCGCCCACACGTGGGACATCGGGCACTCCCTGGGCCTGGACGTGCGGCTGGACCCGGAGCTGGTCGGGGTCGCGTTCGACTGGTCACGCAAGAACGTGGTGCGGCGGCCCGGGTTCTTCGGCCCCGAGCTGACCCCACCCACCGACGCGGGCGAGCAGACCCGCATGCTGGCCTTCCTGGGCCGGCGGGAGGACTGACCGTCCACTGTGGGCCGGACGCCGGGCGGGCCGCCCGGCGTCCGGGCGGCGGCGCCACCCGGGTCGCTAGGCTGGAGCGAACTCAAGGGGTGGAGGGGGTTCCGACATGTCCGGACCAGGGTGGCAGCCGCAACAACCAGACGACCAGCAGTACCCACAGCAACCGCCGTCCCAACCAGCGGCCTACCCACCCGGCTTCCAGCCACCAGGCCAACAACCACCTGCCGCCCAGCCCCAGCAGGACGCCGCATACCCACCGGGATTCCAACCGCAGCAGCCTCCGGCGCCGGTCTTCGAACCCCAGCAACAAGCCGCCGCCTACCCTCCTGGCTTCCAACCACAGCAAGCCGCGGCCTACCCACCCGGCTTCCAGCCACAACAGCCGTCGCAGGCCTCGGCGCCAGGTTTCCCGCCACAACAGCCTCCCCAGACACCGGCACCCGGCTCCCGGCCCCAACAAGCAGCCGCCTACCCACCGGGGTTCCAGCCACAGCAGCCGTCGCAGACACCGGCACCTGGCTTTCAGCCCCAACCAGCCGCCGCGTACCCACCCGGCTTCCAGCAACAGCAGGCACCGCCCGGCTTCCAGCCGCAGACCCCGCCACCAGGCTTCCAGCCGCTGCCATCACCTCAGCAGGACGCCGCCCACCAGCAGCAAGGCGCCTCCTTCATCCCCGGCTTCGACCAGACCGGGCCCTACCAACAGCAGCAGTGGTCGCCCTACCCGGAGCAGCCCAAGCGCAAGAGCAAGCTCCCCAAGATCCTGATCATCGCCGCGATCGTGCTGCTCGTGCTGGCCGGTGGTGGGTGGGTGACGTGGCGGATCATCTATGTGTCCGCGGATGAGGGGGCCACGCCGATCAGTGGGCAGCCCAGCGGGAAGTGCGCGGTGAGTGATGGGGTGCTGAAGGGCGCGAACACGCCGGTGTTCACCGGTGGCAGGGAGGAGCAGAACAGCTTCTCCTGCGGCTACTCGATCGCGCGAGGCGGCAGCACGGTCCGCACCATCAACGTTGATGTCCGCACGCAGGCGAACCCGGAGAACTTCGAGAAGGACCTCGCCAGGGAGCGTCAGGGATCGCTCAAGGCCGGTCCCAAGATCGGCGACAAGTCGATGTTCAGGACCTACGAGCACAACGACCACACCTACCTGACCCTGTACGTCGTGAAAGGCGACACGATCGTCACGGCCGGGCTTTATGGCTACACCAAGGGGTTCTTCGGGGACACACCCGCTCCCCTGGACCAGGGTGAGAAGGATCTCGAGGCGGTCGCCAAGGAGGTCGCCGCGAAGAACTAGCCCCTTCCGGGGAACCTCGGCCTGGGGGCCTGCCGAGGTTCCCCGGAAGGGTGGAACCGGCATCGGGCGCGGTCGTTGCCGGTTCCATGTGGGTGGTCTCTAGTCGTCCTCGTCGTGCTCACTGAAGTGGTGGTGGACACCGACGGGTTCGGGTGCGGCGCCGCCGATGCGGCGCAGTAACGCGATCAGTT
Source organism: uncultured Actinocrispum sp. (assembly GCA_966244135.1). Lineage (GTDB taxonomy): Bacteria > Actinomycetota > Actinomycetes > Mycobacteriales > Pseudonocardiaceae > Kibdelosporangium. Next base: position 5,713 of record CBIMJO010000417.1, read on the forward strand.
CGACGGTCTGCAGGCCGCAGAGCGCGGCGAGCTGTTCGAGGGCGGCGAAGTCCAGCTGGACCTCGGCGGCCCCGGCGTTCGGGAGGTGGTCGAGCCGGCCTCTGGCCCAGCGGCGCAACGGCAGCAGCTCGTCGTGGTCGTCGCGCACGACCTGGCGCAGGTCGAGCCGGATCCGGCCGCGGGGAGCGTCGGCGAACACGCGCTCGTGCACGCGCGCGATCAGCTCGTGCGGTTGCTCGTCGAGAGCCACACAGATCTCGACGAACCGGACGACCGAGCACTGTCTCGTGCCCAGCTCGTAGGTGGCGAGCGTTTGCAGCGAGATCTCGCTCTGCAAGCGGCGGTTGAGCTGCTTGCGAGTCAGGCCACGTTTCTTACGCAGCCGGCGGATCTCGTCCCCGAGCACCCGCTGGTACACAGCCACGTCGAACAACACACTGGAGGAACTGCCCAGGCCCGCCGCTATTACGCGAAAGTAGAATTTTCTTTCACGTGTTGCTCCGAACGGGTGAAGCGGGCCTGGTCAGCCTAGTTGACGCATGGTGCGCCGTTGGCCCCGATCTGCGTTCCGGGGGGCTGCGCCTGCAGCGCGGGCGGGTTCATCCGCAGCAACGGCTCGCCGGCCAGGCCCTGCGAGGACTTGAAGTCCTTGCCGAGGTACACCACGACGTGTCCCTTGGGCACGGATGTGTCCTGTTCGACCGTGTAGTTCTTGCCGAGCGCGTCGACCACCTTGTCGGCGTTGGCCTTCTCGCCCTTGGCGTACCGGACCACCGTCTTGGTGCGCGAGCTGTCTTTGCGCGTCACGCCTTCTTTGAAGCCCTGGTCGGTCAGGTCCTTGAGCACCTGGGCGGCCAGGCCCGACCCGCCGTTGCCGTTGCGGACGTCCACGATGACCCCGTTGCCGGCCGAGTCCGGGTTGCCGCTCGACGACGTGCTGCTCGGCGACTGGCTGCCCGAGGTGGCCGGCTGGCCGACGCCGGGCAGCAGGCCCTGCACGAACGTCTTCACGTCGGAGGTGTTGATCTGGATCGCGTCGCCGTCCTCGGGCGTCTTGAGGTCCGGCCGGCCGGTCGGGATGGTCTTGAAGTCCAGCTGCCCGGCGGTCATACCCGACATCTGCCGGGCGAAGTCGACGATGTTCCACCGCGGGTCCAGCACGACCGACTTCTTGATCGCGGCCAGCAGCGAGTCCAGCTTCTTGGAGTCGGTCAGCGTGCCCGCGCTGAGCACCTTGCCGGCCATGCCCTTCATGAACACCTGCTGGCGCACGATCCGGTCCAGGTCGCCGTTGGGCAGGTTGTGCCGCTGCCGGACGAACGCCAGCGCCTGTGGACCGGCGAGGGTCTGCGGGCCGGCCGGGAAGTTCGCCCCGGAGAAGCTGTCCTTGGCCGGTTTGAGCAGGCACACGTCCGCACCGCCGACCGCGTCGGTGATGTCGGCGAAGCCGAGCAGGTTCACCTCGGAGTAGTGGTCGATGGTGGCGCCGGTGAGGTCCTGGATCGTCTTGATCAGGATCTGCGCGCCCTCCTGGCTGGACTTGACCTCCAGCTGGGCCGGGTCGGTGACGCCCTGCTTCTTCAGCTTGGCCGTCGCCGCCGCCTTGCCGCGCGCGTACGCCGAGTTGATCTTGTGCTTGCCGAACCCGCCGGAGATGTTCACGTACGAGTCACGCGGGATCGAGATGCCGACGGCCTTGCTGCCGTCGTTCGGGATGCGCATCAGGATCAGGGTGTCGGTGTTCAGCGGGCCGTCGGCGACACCGGCGTTCAGCCGGGCCAGCAGCTCCTTGGACAGCGGGTGCCCCTGTGCGTCCACCCGGCTGTCCAGGCCGACGAGCAGCACGTCGGTGGCGCCGTCGGCGGGCTTCGGGCCACCCGCGCCCGGGTCGATGACGTCGGCGGTGGTGTAGCCGTTGACGATCTCGTTGTACTTGTCCCAGCCGATCCCGGCGGCGCTGAGCACGACCAGCGACACCACCGCGAGGGCGACCTTGCCGGC
>CBIMJO010000418.1:0-7702 GCA_966244135.1 uncultured Actinocrispum sp.
GGGATCGGCATGTCCCGGGCCGAGGTCGTCGACCTGATCGGCACGATCGCCAAGTCCGGCACCGCGGAGCTGCTGCGCAAGCTCAAGGAGACCAAGGAGTCCGCGTCCGACCTGATCGGCCAGTTCGGCGTCGGGTTCTACTCGAGCTTCATGGTCGCCGACAAGGTCACCCTGGTGACCCGCCGGGCCGGCGAGACCGAGGCGACCCGGTGGGAGTCCGCGGGCGAGGGCACGTTCACGATCGAGACGGTCGAGGACGCCCCGCAGGGCACGTCGGTGACGTTGCACCTCAAGCCCGAGGACAGCGAGGACCACCTCTACGACTACACCGCCGACTGGAAGATCCGCGAGATCGTCCAGCGCTACTCCGACTTCATCACCTTCCCGGTGAAGATGCAGGTCGAGAAGCCGGCCGCGGAGGAGGGCGGGGAGCCTGCCCGCGAGTGGGAGACCGTCAACTCGATGAAGGCCCTGTGGGCGCGGACCCGCGACGAGGCCTCCGAGGAGGAGTTCAACCAGTTCTACAAGCACATCAGCCGCGACTGGACCGATCCGCTGGAGATCATCCAGATGCAGGCCGAGGGCACCTTCGAGTACCAGGCGCTGCTGTTCATCCCGTCGCGCGCGCCGCTCGACCTGTTCAGCCGGGACCGCAAGCGCGGTGTGCAGCTCTACGTCAAGCGCGTGTTCATCATGGACGACTGCGAAGAGCTGATGCCGGAGTACCTGCGGTTCATCAAGGGGGTCGTGGACGCGCAGGACCTGTCGCTGAACGTGTCCCGCGAGATCCTCCAGCAGGACCGGCAGATCCAGCTGATGCGCCGCCGCCTGGTGAAGAAGGTGCTGTCCACGGTCAAGTCGCTGGACGCGGAGAAGTACGCGACGTTCTGGAAGGAGTTCGGCGCGGCCGTCAAGGAGGGCCTGGTCGCCGACTTCGACAACCGCGAGGCCATCCTCGACATCGCCTCGTTCTCCTCCACCCACGACGCCGAGAAGCTCACGAACCTGCGCGAGTACGTCGAGCGGATGAAGGACGGCCAGGAGCACATCTACTACCTGACCGGGCACTCGCGGGCCGCGATCGAGAACTCCCCGCACATGGAGGCGTTCCGCGCCAAGGGGTACGAGGTGCTCGTGCTCACCGACCCGATCGACGAGATGTGGGTCGAGTCGGTCACCGAGTTCGACGGCAAGCAGTTCCAGTCCATCGCCAAGGGCCAGGTCGACCTGGACACCGAGGAGGAGCGCAAGGCCGCCGACGAGCAGCAGAAGGACTTCGCCGACCTGGTGTCGTGGCTCAAGGAGACCCTCGCGGACACGGTGAAGGAGGTCCGCCTGTCGTCCCGGCTGACCACCTCCCCGGCCTGCATCGTGGGTGACGCCAACGACATGACCCCGACCCTGGAGAAGATGTACCGGGCGATGGGCCAGGAACTCCCGCCGGTCAAGCGGATCCTCGAACTCAACCCGGGCCACGCCCTGGTGACCGGCCTGCGCAAGGCGCACGAGGAGCGCAAGGACGACGCTGCCCTCGCGGAGACCGCGGAGTTGTTGTACGGCATGGCTTTGCTGGCCGAGGGCGGCGAACTGGCCGACCCGCCCCGGTTCACCCGGCTGCTGGCGGACCGGCTAGCGCACACGCTCTAGCCAGCAGGTACCGCTGCTGCGGCGGGCTCAGGGTCAGGCGCGCGGCCTGTTCGTACGACGAACGGGCCGCCGCCTTGTCCCCGGACATCTCCAGCAGATGCGCTTTCACGGAGTGCAGACGGTGGTCCTTGGCCAACGGTTCTTCCAGGGGCTCCAGCAGAAGCATCCCCGCGGCCGGGCCCTTGGCCATTGCCACGGCGACGGCGTGGTTCAACCGCACCAACGGTGTGTCCTGGATCTGTAGCAGGACCTCATACAGCGCAACGATCTGCGGCCAGTCGGTGTCCGCGGCCGATGCGGCTTCGTCGTGCACGGCGGCGATCGCGGCCTGAACCTGGTACGGCCCAGTGGGTCCCACGGGCAGGGCGGCGCTGATCAGGGCCACGCCCTCGGCGATGAACTCCTGGTTCCACCGGGTCCGGTCCTGCTCGTCCATCGGGATCAACGAGCCGTCGGGACCACTGCGGGCGGGCCGCCGAGCGTCGATCAACAGCATCAACGCCAACAGCCCCGCCACTTCGCCGTCCGAGGGCACCACCCGGTGCACGATCCGGGTCAGCCGGATCGCCTCGCTGGACAGGTCAGAGCGTTGCAGCAAGGGCCCGGACGTACTCGCGTAGCCCTCGTTGAAGATCAGGTACAGCACGTGCAGGACCGCCCCCAGATCGCGGTCGGCGGGCATGCCAAAGGGAACGCGACTGTCCTTGATGGACTGTTTGGCCCGCGTGATCCGGCGTGTCATCGTGCTCTCCGGCACCAGGAACGCCCGCGCGATCTCGGTCGTGGTCAGGCCGCCGACCGCCCGCAGGGTCAACGCGATCTGGGACGCGGGCGACAGGGTCGGGTGGCAGCACATGAACAACAGCACCAGCGTGTCGTCGAAGTCGTCCACCGGCGCGGGCAACGGATACCGCGCGACCGTGTCCTCCCGCCGCAGCCGGGCCTGCTCGCTGCGCAGGAGATCCGTGAGCCGCCGCGAAGCCACCGTGATCAGCCAGGCCAGCGGCCGGTCGGGGAGCCCGTCGGCAAGCCATTGTGTCGCTGCGGCAAGGAGAGCCTCCTGCACCGCGTCCTCGGCCATGTCGAAGTGGCCGTAACGGCGCACGACCGCGCCGAGGACCTGCGGCGCCAGCTCACGCAGCAGGCCCTCGACCCCGGTCGTGGCCATTACACGAGGTCTTCGAAGCCGCTGACGATCGGCCGGATGTCCACGTACCACTCGTTCGCCAGCTCGGCGTCCGCCGGGTGGGGGGTGTTGGCCAGCTGGGCGGCGATCTCGGTGGCGCGGTCGAAGCTCGCGCACTCGACGATCGTGTAGCCCGCCAGTACTTCCTGCGTCTCCGCGTACGGGCCGTCGGTGACCACCGGAACGCCGTCCTTCAACGTGATCCGCCGGGCGTGCGTGGGTGGCGTGAGGCCCTGGGCGTCGACGAACTCGCCGGACTCGACCAGGGCCTGGTTCCACTCGCCCATGAACTTGTGCATGGCCGCCGCGTCCTCCGGCGCCCAGCCCGCGATCATGTCGAAGTCCCGCTGCGAGCCGGTCAGCATGATCATGTACTTCACGGTCGTCCTCCTCGGTAGGGCGTGTTCTCAGCAGGGACGTCGGAGCCGGCGGGGGCCACCGGACACGGGCTCACCAACGAGCGTGCACGAGTTCCCGGATGTACTTGTCGTAGACCCCGGCGATGCCCGCGAGGATCTCGCCGCTGAGCGGCTCAAGATCCCCGGCGGCCGAGTTCGCCCTGGCCTGGGCCACATTCCGGGCGCCGGGGATGATCGTCGACACCCCAGGCTGCTGCACGATCCACTGCAACGCCATCTGCGCCGGAGTCACCCCTTCGGGTGCCAGCGCGGCGAACTCCCGGGCCGCGAGCACGCCGGTCTCGTAGTCGACGCCGGAGAACGTCTCGCCCACGTCGAACGCCTCGCCGTGCCGGTTGTAGTTGCGGTGGTCGTTCTCCGGGAACACCGTGTCCTTGGTGTACCGGCCGGACAGCAGGCCCGAGGCGAGCGGGACCCGGGCGATGATCCCGATCCCGGCCGCGGCGGCCCTGGGCAGGACCTTCTCCAGCGGCCGGGGGCGGAACGCGTTGAAGATGATCTGGATCGTGGCCACCCCAGGGCGTTCGATCGCCCGCAACGCCTCCGCCACGGTCTCCACGCTGACCCCGTACGCGGCGATCCGCTTCTCCTCGACGAGCGTGTCCAGCGCGTCGAACACCGAGTCGGTGTCGTAGGCGTCGGTCGGCGGGCAGTGCAGCTGCACCAGGTCGAGGGTGTCCAGGCCGAGGTTCGCCCGCGAGCGGTCGTTCCAGGCCCGGAAGTTGTCCAGGTTGTAGTTGGCGACTTCCTGCGCCATCCGCCGGCCCATTTTGGTGGCGACAAACGGCCGGTCGGCCTTGCCGTGAATGAATTTGCCGATCAGCTGCTCGCTGCGCCCGTCGCCGTACACGTCGGCGGTGTCGAGGAAGGTCACCCCAGAGTCGACCGCCGCCGAGAGCACCGCCAGCGCGTCTTCCTCGCTGACCTCGCCCCAGTCCGCACCCAGCTGCCAGGTGCCCAGGCCGATCACCGACACGTCCCGGCCCAGCCGTTCAATCGTTCGTTTCTGCACGTCACGGGAGTCTAGGCGTAATCCTTGAGTTCGATGCGGGACGCGAAGTTGTCGGTCATCTTCAGCATCAGCTTGAGCATGAGCTTGCTGTTGAACATCCAGTTGCGCATCCGGATCCGCAACTTGGTGGGCGGGGCGAGGAACGGGCCGGCGTTGGCCTTGCGGTTGATCGACGCGTAGGTGCGGAACGCGTCCTGGTAGGCCTGGAACGCCACGCGGTGGTCGCCGCCCGCGGCCAGCAGTTCGCCGGCCAGCACGTACGCGCCGACCAAGGCCAGCCCGGTACCGAACCCGGCCAGGGTGTTGCCGTACGCGGAGTCGCCGAGCAGCACGACACGGCCCTTGAAGTAGTGGTCCATGTGCACGCGGCCGATCGAGTCCAGGTAGAACTCCCGCGCGCCCGGGATCTTGGCGACGATCTCGCCGGTCCGCCAGCCCGCGCCGCGGTAGGCGTCCATCACGATCTTCTTCTGCTGTTCGGCGTCGTACCGGTCGTAGCTGAGCTGCTCCGAGGCGAACACGAAGAAGGTGCCGGCCTTGGGCCCGCCCACGGCGACCATCCGGTTCGGCTCGTTGTACATCTCGGCCTTTCCGGACCAGCCGATGTCCGACAGGGCGTAGTAGTGCCCCAGGTGGGTGACGTAGTCCGCCTCCGGGCCGAACGCCAGCCGACGCACGTTCGAGTGAATCCCGTCCGCGCCCACCACCAGGTCGAAGGTCCGCGGCGCGGTCCGCTCGAAGGTCACGTGCACGCCGGTGGCGGTCTCGGTCAGCGAGGTGATCGAGTCGCCGAAGATGTACTCGGCCTTGTCCCTGGTCCGCTCGTGCAGCAGCCGGGCCAGGTCGCCGCGGTGGATCTCGATCTCGCCGCCGGTGAACTCGCCGGGGATGACCGACTGGGTGCGGCCGGCGCTGTCGACCACGTACTGGTCCAGGCCACCGGTCTGGCGGCGGCGGATCTCGTCGAGGATGCCCATCCGCTGCAGCACGGTCCGGTGGATGTCGCCCTTGAAGTCGACCGCCTGGCCGCCCGGCCGCAGCGCCGGGGCCTTCTCGACCACGGTCACCGAGCAGCCGTAGCGGGCCAGCCAGTAGGCGAGCGACGGGCCGGCGATGCTGGCGCCGGAGATGAGGACTGTCATGCCGTTCAGGTTCTTTGTCATGGCCACGACTCTGCGGGCGGCGCTGACCAACTCCTGACAACGGCCTGACCGAATCGGATGATGACTATCATCTCAACCATGGCACGGGTATCCCCAGAAGAGGCGGCACGGCACCGCGAGCAGGTCGTGACCGCCGCCGCGCGGTTGTTCCGGGAGAAGGGCGTCCAGGGAGTCGGCGTCGCCGAGCTGATGGCGGACGTCGGCCTGACGCACGGCGGCTTCTACCGGCAGTTCGCGTCGAAGGAGGCGCTGGCCGCCGAGGCGGTCGGCCGCGCGTACGGCGAGCTGAATGCGTTGCTGGACAGTGTGACGGCCAAGCATCCGGACGACCGGGACGCCGCCCGGACCGAGCTGATCGAGTTCTACCTGTCGGAACAGCACCGCGACGATCCGGGCAGCGGCTGCGCCACCGCCGCGCTGAGCGGCGAGATGGCACACGAGGAAGGCGAGGTGCGCCAGGCCTTCCGCGCGGGCGTGGCCGGGTTCATCGACGGCCTGGGCGAGTTCATCCCGGACCGGCGGGAGCGGATCGCCACGTTCTGCACGATGCTCGGCGGCCTGGTGCTGGCGCGTGCCCTCGGCGACGACCCGATGTCCGGCGAGATCCTCGCCACCGCGCGGGAGAGTGCGCTTGACGGTGAATGATGATGACCATAATCTTTGACCTATGACCGATATCGCAGTGATCACCGGCGCCTCGGCGGGCATGGGCGCGGCGTACGCCGGCCGGTTCGCCCGCCGCGGCTACGACTTGCTTCTGGTGGCCCGCAACGAGACCAGGCTCAACGAGCTCGCCGCGCGGATCCGCACGGACACCGGCCGCGAGGTCGAGGTGCTGGCCGCCGACCTGACCGACCCGGCCCAGCTCGCCGCCGTCGAGCAGCGGGTCCGCACCGACCAGGCCATCGGCGTGCTGGTCAACAACGCGGGCGGCGCCTGGTTCGGCTCGCTCGCCGATGTCGGTACCGCCGAGGTGGACAAGCAGATCGCGCTCAACGTGACCTCGCTGGCCCGGCTCGCGGCCGCGGCCTCGGCGAACTTCGCGGCCAAGGGACGCGGCACGATCGTGAACCTCGCCTCGGCGCTGGCCCTGAACATCCTGCCGCCGGGCGCGCTTTACTCCGCTACCAAGGCTTTCGTCCTCGCGTTGACCCAGGGCATGCAACTCGACCTGCCCGGCAAGGGGGTTCGCGTGCAGGCGGTGTTGCCTGGTGCGGTGCGGACCGCGTTCTGGGACGGATCGGGCTTGGAGCTGGCCAATTTCCCGGCCGCGATCGTCATGGAGGTCGACGACGCGGTGGACGCTGCGCTGGCCGGATTGGACAACGGCGAGCTCGTCACCATCCCGTCACTGCCGGACGAGCGCGAGTGGACCGACTACGACGCGGCCCGGGTGGCCTTGGCGCAGAAGACTTCGCTGGCAACTCCCGCGGACCGCTACAAGGCGTGATTTGAATTCGAACAACCCGGAGCTAAGCTCGTTGTCATGGCTGAGACCCGGTGGCTGGATGAGCGTGAACTCGCGGCGTGGGAAGGATTCCTGACCCTGGGCGCCGTGCTCAACCGCCGGGTCGAGCAACAGCTCAAGGACGACGCCGGGCTGTCGCACCAGCAGTATGAGGTGCTCACCAGGCTGTCCGCGGCGCCTGGTGGGGCACTGCGGATGACCGAGCTGGCCGGGGTCGCGCTGACCTCCAAAAGCGGCCTGACGTATCAGGTCGGGCAGCTGGAGAAGGCGGGCCTGGTGTGCCGGCAGGCATGTACGTCCGATGATCGTGGCGTTGTGGCGTCGCTCACCGAGAAGGGCTGGGCGAAGCTGCGGGAGACCGCGCCCGGGCACGCCACCCTGGTCCGCGAGCTGTTCCGGGATGGCCTGACGGACCAGCAGTTCGAGGGCTTCGCCGCCGGGATCGAAGCGCTGCTGGCCCGGCTCACCCCCTGCACGGGCGCCTGACCGCCGGTCCGCTGCGTTTTCGCGGACATGCCCTCTGCAAATCCCTGACGTGTCGCCGAGGCATTCGGATGCTTTCTGGCAATGCGGGTTGGCCGATGGCGACTGCCCTGATGGTGTATTGCCCGTTGCGGAAAGTGGGGTAGCCGTCACGGTCGGGGCTGGTCCGCGGGCGCCCATTTTTTCCTGGCTGTACCTGGGGATCTGTCCGGCGGACCGGCCGGCATTACTCCGGTCGGCCTAATTCTTTGTATTCGCGCTCCGGAGCTGGGACCCTACGAAGTGTGACGGGGGAATTTTCTTTCAAGAAATCGGAGAATCTCG
>CBIMJO010000419.1:0-7679 GCA_966244135.1 uncultured Actinocrispum sp.
CCGCGGGTAGGCGGACCAGCCCGCGATGATCACCTTCGGGCGGTGCTCCTTGGCGAGCTTCTCCAGCTCGGCCATGTCGACCAGACCGGTGGCGGGGTCCACGTGGTAGGCGACCACGTCGAACTGCTTGCCGGAGAAGTTCAGCCGCATTCCGTGGGTCAGGTGACCGCCGTGCGCGAGGTCGAGACCGAGGATGGTGTCGCCGGGCTGGGCCAGCGCGAACAGGGCGGCCTGGTTGGCGGAGGCGCCCGAGTGCGGCTGCACGTTGGCGTACTCGGCGCCGAACAGCTCCTTGACCCGGTCGATCGCGATCTGCTCGGCGACGTCGACGTGCTCGCAGCCGCCGTAGTAGCGGCGGCCGGGGTAGCCCTCGGCGTACTTGTTGGTGAGCACCGAACCCTGCGCCTCGATCACCGACACCGGCGCGAAGTTCTCCGAGGCGATCATCTCGAGCGTGCCGCGCTGGCGGTCCAGCTCGGCGGCGACGGCCTTGGCGACCTCTGGGTCCACTGTGGACAAAGACTGGTCAAAGCCAATGCTCGATCCTGCAAGCAGATCTTCGGACATAGGGGAGCTCCTCCAGGTTCGGGTACGGAACTCCCCCTCTGTCGTGGTACCTGAGAGCTTCACCGCGCAGGCGGCTTGCACCGTTGGTGAGGTCCCGGACGGACCTGCTTTCCAGAGTGGCCTGGCCGGGGCGGTAGCTGGACCTGAGAGATTGCGGGGAGGTTTGCTCCTTCGGTGCTCCTTGCGGAGACTCTCCCGCCTCGGCTCGTGACGGCGCCATATTCAGTTGCCGTCAAACTACGCTGCCGACCAGGCGGGAGTCCACCTCGGGGATGACGTTCCACAGCTGGACGCGCCATGCGGAACACCTTCGATACCGTCGGGCCGTGCCTGGTGACCGTCCGTTCCTCGCCCGCAGGCCACAGCTGTGGGAACTGGTCGCGTTCGACTCGGCGGCCGCTGCCGCGTTGACCGTCGCGCACCTGACTTTCCTGGACATCGTCGACGCACAGCCGTCCTACAGCGGGCCGTTGTGGTTCGGGTGGCTGGTGGCCGTGTTGTCCGCGGCCCCGATGGCGGTCCGGCGGGTCTGGCCGGTGCCCAGTTACGTCGTGGTGCTGACGTTCTCGTTCGTCGCGAACGTCGTGAACGCCTTGCGTGAACCGTGGATACCAGCCGTATGCGTCTTGTATACGCTGTGTGTGCTGAACCGCCGCCCAGTTCTCGCCCTCGCGGCGGGGCTGGCCAGTTCAGCGGCCGCGAGCCTGGTCAACGGCCTGACGACGCCGCAGGGGTGGCGGGATCCGACCGGGTACTTCCTCTTCGTCGCGGTGATCATGCTCGCCGGGTGGACCATGGGCCGCGCCGTCCAGGCCCGCCGCGACTACGCGTCCCGGCTGGTCAACGACGAACGCCTGCGGATCGCCCGCGAGCTGCACGACATCATGGCGCACAGCATGAGCCTGATCGCGGTGAAGGCGGGCATCGCCAACCACGTCGCCGACCAGCGCCCCGAAGAGGCCCGCGACGCGCTGCGGATCATCGAGGCGACCAGCCGGGCGACCCTCAACGACATGCGGCGGATGCTCGGCGTCCTGCGGTCCGAGACTGCGGACCTGGCGCCCGCGCCGGGCATCAAGAACCTGCCTGAGCTGGTCGAACGCGCCCGGGCGGCGGGCGTGGACGTGACCTTGGACGTGACCGCGGCGGAGATCCCCGAGGCGCTGGGCCTGTCGGTCTACCGGATCGTCCAGGAGGCGCTGACCAACGTGGTCAAACACGCGGGCCCGGTGACCTGCACGGTCCGGGTCGTGGTCGAGGATGGCGAGGTCCGGGTGGACGTGACCGACACCGGACCGGGCGGGACGCCGGGGACCGGGCACGGCCTGGTGGGGATGAGGGAGCGCGTGACGATGTACGGGGGCAGCTTCGCGGCCGGGCCGCGATCTGAGGGCGGCTTCGCTGTGTCCGCGCGGATGCCGTTGTCATGACTGTGCGGGTGGTCGTCGCGGATGATCAGGCGCTGGTGCGGGGCAGTTTCCGGGTGCTGATCGACACCGCGCCGGGCCTGGCCACGGTGGGTGAGGCGGGCAACGGGATCGAGGCGATCGCGGTCGCCCTGGCCGAGCGGCCGGACCTGGTGCTGATGGACGTCCGGATGCCGGAGATGGACGGGATCGAGGCCACCCGGCGGATCTGCGCGGAGATCCCGGAGACGCGGGTGCTCATGCTGACCACGTTCGACCTGGACCAGTACGTGTACTCGGCGCTGCGGGCGGGTGCGAGCGGGTTCCTGCTCAAGGACACGCCGCCCGCGGACCTGCTGGCCGCGATCCGGGTGGTCGCCGCCGGGGAGAGCCTGCTGGCGCCGAGCGTGACCCGGCGGCTGATCGCCGAGTTCACCAGCCGGCCCGACCCGGCCCGGCCGATGGCCCGCGAGCTGGCCGGGGTCACCGAACGCGAACGCGAGGTGCTCGCCCTGGTGGCCCGCGGCCTGTCGAACGCCGAGATCGCCGAGCACCTGCACGTCGGCCTGGCCACGGTGAAGACCCACGTGAGCCGGCTGCTGGCGAAACTGCAGGCCCGCGACCGCGCTCAGCTGGTGATCGTGGCCTACGAGACGGCCCTGGTGCGGCCACGCGACTGACCCGCGATCTCCCTCACTTCCAGGCATTTCCGGATGGATCCGTGCGTTGACGCCGTCGTGACTACGAATCCCGCGCCTGTCCGGATCCGCCGCGACGCCCCGGCCAGGTTCACGGCCACCAACGGCCGTGGCGCCGAGATCAGGATCGGCCGCTCCCAGGACGGTGCCGACTTCTCCCCGGTCGAGCTGCTGATGGCGGCTCTGGGCGCCTGTGCGGGCCTGTCCGCCGACCACGTGATCTCCCGCCGGATCGGCGAGGACGCCCCGATCGACGTGGTCGTCGAGGCGGACAAGGACCTCGAGGCCGACCGGGTCACCGCCGTGCGGACCAGGTTCGAGCTGGACCTGAGCACGCTCAGCCCGGCCGACCAGGAGACACTGGTCAAGCTGGTCAACAGGTCCGTCGAGCGCACCTGCACCGTGAGCCGCAGTGTCGAGCCCGGGACGCCGGTCGAGCTGAGCTTCGCCGCTTAGTGATGTCCCGCCGGACGCTCACGAACCGCGCCAGGACGGCCGCGACAACCGCATAGCCCAGGAACACCAGCGTGCCTGCCCAGAGCGGGAGCAGATCTCCCGCGACGGGCAGGCCGTCGCGGCTCCAGCCCACAATGGACTTCGAGACGCCCGTGGGGGTCCAGCGCCCGACCGCCGGAACCATGGCCACCAGGAACCATTCCGCGTAGAAGAACCAGACGAAGGCCGCGATGTTCGCGGCGACCTGGTTGCGCACCAGCAGACCGATGGCCGCGCCGAACACCGCCCACAATGCCGTGCTGAGCACCGAGCCCAGCAGCGCCGCCGGAACCCTTGGCGTGACAACGGGATTCCCGGACACGGCCAGCATGAGGGCGGTGGCCGGCGCGGTGACGACCGCCGCCGCGACCCCCATCGCGGCGCCGATCAGCCCGCAGGCCACCAGCTTGGTGGTGATCACGCGCCCGCGGTCGGGCTGGACCAGCAAGGTCCAGGTTATGGTCTGGTGCCGGTACTCGCCAGCGGTCAGCTGGATCCCCAGCAGCAGCGCGAAGATGTAGCCCTGCTGGGCCATCGCGTAGGCGTCGTCGATCTGGTGGAACACGAAGACTTCCAGCGCCGCCCAGGCCACGCAGAACGCGACGGCAATGGCCGAGAGCCCCCACACCGACCTGGTGTGCCATGCCTTGAACAACTCCGCCCTGATCATCTCACCAGCTCCAGATAGGTCTCTTCGAGGTTCGAGTCCACCTCGCGGTCCGCGATCAACCGGCCGTTGTTGACGATCAGCACGCGCTCCGCGGTCACGGCCATCTCGGTCAGCACGTGGCTCGACACCAGGACCGTGCAGCCACCCGCCGCCAGCGCCCGCAGAAACCCGCGCAGCCAATGGATTCCCTGCGGGTCGAGGCCGTTGGCCGGTTCGTCGAGGATCAGCACGGCCGGGTCGCCGAGCAGCGCCGAGGCGAGCGCGAGCCGCTGGCGCATCCCGAGGGAGAACCCGCCCACCCGGCGATCGGCCGCCGCGGTGAGATCGACCTCGGTCAGCACGTGCTCCACCCGGTCCATCGACAGGCCGGCAGCCAGACACATCGCCTCCAGGTGAACGCGGGCGGTCCGGCCGGGGTGGAACGAGGTCGCCTCCAGCACGGCCCCGACGGTGGTGATCGGCGACGGCAGGTCCACATAGGCGGTGCCACCGATCGTGGCCGCGCCGGAATCGGGCGTCACCAGGCCGAGCAGCATCCGCAGGGTCGTGGTCTTGCCGGCGCCGTTGGGCCCGAGGAAGCCGGTGACGCTGCCCGGCCGCACAGTGAACGACAGGTCGTCGACGGCTTTCACCCGGCCGAACGACTTGCTCAGGTGGTCAACGGAAATCATGTCGCTCAGCGTGGCCGCCGGACCGCCGCGCCACATCGCCGCCGGGAACGACTGCCCATGGGTGGAGGAAATCCATAACCGTGGTTAGAGGTGGTCCACCGCCGGGCGGGCTACCGTGTGTTCGTGAGGCCCAGATGGCACTACCTGGTCGGCGGCATCACGGGCATGTACGCCCTTTACGGGTTGGTCGCCTCAGCTGTCGTGGCCACGCAACAGCATGGCTGGCTCGGGCTGGCCGGTTCGTTGGCGCTGTCCGCGGTGGCGCTCACGTTGTGCGTGGTCGTGGTGCGGCGCGAGCGGGAGTCACCGCTGCTGATGGCGATCGTGATCCTCGCCGGGGTGGCCGACGAGATGCTCGCCCCGTTCGCCGGGACCGGGATCCTGTTCCTCGCGGTGTGGCTCGCGCCGTTCAAGACCCGGCTGCTGCACACGGTTGTGCTGGTCGTGTGGGCGATCGCCGGGTTCTGGCTGGCGACGGTGGTCACGCCCCTGCCGTCCGGGGCGGACATCGGGATCGCGGCGGGCCTGGGCTGGGCGGCTTTCCTCGCCGCGATCTGGAGTCAGTTGCTGCTGTCCCGCCGCCAGGCCGCCACCCTGGCCGAGGCCAAAGTCCTGGCCGAACGGCAACGGCTGGCCCGGGAGATCCACGACGTGCTCGCGCATTCGCTGTCCGCACAGGTGGTGCACCTGGAGGGAACGCGGCTGCTGCTGGAGAACGGGGCCGATCCGGCGGCCATTCTGGAACGAGTGGTCAAGGCCGGGGACATGGCCCGGGCCGGGCTGGAGGAGACCAGGCGCGCGGTCGCGGCCCTGCGCGGCGACGAGGCGCCGCTGGCCGACCAGCTGTCCTCGTTGGCCACCGAGTTCCGTACGCTCACCGGGAACCCTTGTGAGATCGAGGTATCCGGCGACCCGGACGCGCTCGTCGCGGAGACCCGGTTGACCGTCCTGCGGACCGCTCAGGAAGCGCTCACCAACGTCCGCAAGCACTCCCCGGGTGCGTCGGTGCGCATGGCGCTGCACCGGAAAGACGGCTGGTGTTCGCTGGAAGTCGTTGACACCGGCGGGGAATCTGCCGGTGTCGTCGGTAATGGCTATGGACTGGTGGGGATGCGGGAACGGGCCGAGCTGATCGGCGGGGACCTGGACGCCGGACCGGTCGAGCACGGGTTCCGGGTGCGATTGCGGGTGCCGGCGTGAAGGTCATCGTCGTGGACGACCAAACCGTTGTGCGCGAAGGCCTTGTGCTGATCCTGGGGCTGCTGCCGGAGGTGGAGGTCGTCGGATCCGCCGGGAACGGCGAGGAAGCGCTCACCCTGGTCGAGGCCGAGCGCCCGGACATCGTGCTGATGGACCTGCGCATGCCCCGGATCGACGGCGTCGAGGCCACCCGCCGCATCCAGGCCTCGTTCCCGGACGTGCACGTCGTCGTGCTGACGACCTACTCGGACGACGAGTCGATCCTGGCCGCGCTCAAGGCGGGCGCCCGCGGGTACCTCACCAAAGACGCCCGCGCCAACGACATCGCGCACGCCCTGGCCACGGTTCAGCGCGGGGAAACGCATTTCGACCCGGTCGTGCAACGCCGTCTCGTGGCCCTGGCGACCCGCGAACGGCCCACCGGACTGCCGGACGGCCTGACCCCGCGCGAACTGGACGTGCTGCGCCTGATCGCGGAGGGCAAGTCCAACGCCGAGATCGCCCAGCAGCTCTACATCACCGAGGGCACGGTGAAGACCCACGTCAACAAGGTGTTCGCCAAGGCGGGTCTGCGCGATCGCGCACAGGCGGTGACCTACGCTTTCCGGCACGGGATCGCACAGTCCTAGCGTCTGCTTCGGAAAATGGGGATCGCCCAATGCGCGTGCTGTTGTCGACGTTCGGGTCACGAGGGGACGTCGAGCCGCTGGTGGCGCTCGCGGTGCGGCTGCGGGAGTCCGGTGCGGAGGTGACGGTGTGCGCGCCGCCGGATGGCGACTTCGTCGAGCGGCTGGCCGGTGTGGGCGTGCCGCTGGTCGGGGTCGGCCCGTCGGCGCGCGCGTTGACGAAGGCCGCGCCGCCGCCGTCCTCCATGTCCGAGCGCGCGGCCCGGATCATCGCGAACATCTTCGACACGGTCCTCCCCGCGGCCGAGGGCTGCGATGTGCTGGTGGCGACCGGGATGGTTCCCGCCGCCGCCGCGGGGCTGTCGGTGGCCGAGAAACTGGGCATCCCGTCGGTTTCGGTGACGTTCCAGCAGCTCACCCTGCCGTCGCCGCGCCGCCGGCCGCTGGAGTACGCGGGACGGCCGCATCCGCCGGAGATCACCGGCAACCAGGCGCTGTGGGACCTGGATGCCCAGATCATCAACGAACTGTTCGGGCCGGGGCTCAACGCGGGCCGGGCGGCGCACGGCCTGCCACCGGTGGTGAACGTCCGCTCCTACGTCATCGGCGAACGGCCTTGGCTGGCAACGGATCCGATTCTGGACCCGACGGATCTCGATGTGGTCCAGACCGGCTCGTGGCTGCTGCCGGACGAACGCCCGCTCCCCGACGATTTGCGGGCGTTCCTCGGTGACGGCGAACCGCCGGTGTACGCGGGGTTCGGCAGCATGCCGCTGAACGCGGCGCCGGACCTGGCCCAGGGCACCATCGACGCGATCCGGGCCCAGGGCCGCCGTGCCATCGTCTCGCGCGGATGGGCCGATCTGGAGCCAGACGGCTGTTTCCTGGTCGGCGAAGTCAACCACCAGGCCCTGTTCCGCCGGGTGGCCGCCGTCATCCACCACGGCGGCCAGGGCACTACGACCACGGCGACGCTGGCGGGCGCGCCTCAGGTCGTGGTGCCTCAGCTGGCGGACCAGCCGTACTGGGCCGTGCGGGTCGCCGCCCTGGGCATCGGCGTGGCGGTCGACGCCACTTCCTCCCTGTCGGCAGCGCTCGAAACGGCGCTGACACCGGAGATCCGCGCTCGGGCGACCGAAGTGTCCGGCATGATCCGGACCGATGGGGCTGAGGCGGCGGCGAAGTTGCTGTTGTCCGCTTAGGCGGACGTGCCGCCGTCCACCACAAGGTCGTGTCCCACAACGAAACTCGCCTCGGCTGAGGCGAGCCAGGCCACGGCGTCGGCGACTTCCCGCGGGTCGGCCACCCGGCCCGCGGGGGTCACCGTCCGGATGCGAGCGTCACGG